>NZ_JACNDD010000003.1:0-103253 GCF_017351395.1 Pseudomonas sp. FW305-28 | reverse complement strand
CAGGTTGCGCCGTTGCAGCTCACGCACCAGATGCCCCACCTGCCGCGAACCGGTCATGCCGAACGGATGGCCGATGGAGATCGAGCCGCCGTTGACGTTGTATTTCTGCGGATCGATTTCCAGCCGGTCGCGGCTGTACAGGCACTGGGAAGCGAACGCCTCGTTGAGTTCCCACAGGTCGATATCGGCGATCTGCAAGCCCTTGGCCTTGAGCAGCTTGGGCACCGAAAACACCGGGCCGATGCCCATTTCGTCCGGCTCGCAACCGGCCACCGTAAAGCCACGGAAAAACGCCTTGGGCTTGAGCCCCAGGGCCAGGGCCTTTTCCAGGCTCATCACCAAGGTCATCGAGGCACCGTCGGACAACTGCGAGGAGTTGCCCGCCGTCACCGAGCCGTCTTCGGCGAACACCGGCTTCAGGCCCGCGAGGCTTTCATAGGTGGTGTCGGGACGGTTGCAGTCATCACGATCGACCACGCCATCGAGGATCTGCACGACACCCGTGTTCTTGTCCTCGACCCGGTACTTGACCGCCATCGGGATGATTTCGTCATCGAACAACCCCGCCGCCTGGGCCGTGGCGGTGCGTTGCTGGCTCTGCAATGCGTAGCGGTCCTGCTCCTCGCGGCTGACCTGGTAACGGCGGGCGACGATCTCGGCGGTCTGGCCCATGGGAAAATAAATCCCGGGCACCTGCTCCTTGAGCAGCGGGTTGATCAGGTTGTCGGTGTTGACGCTTTTCATCGTCAGGCTGATGGACTCCACCCCGCCGGCCACGATGATGTCGCTGCAACCGGAAGCGATCTGGTTGGCGGCGATGGCAATGGCTTGCAGGCCCGAAGAACAGAAGCGGTTGAGGGTCATGCCGGCCGTGCCGATGCCCAATTGCGAGAGCACCGCCACGTTGCGCCCGATGTTGTAGCCCTGGGCACCTTCATTGGACCCGGCCCCGACGATACAGTCCTCGACACTGGCCGGGTTGATGTCGTTGCGCGCCAGCAAGGCATTGACGCAATGGGCCGCCATGTCATCCGGACGGGTCATGTTGAACTTGCCACGAAAGGACTTGGCCAGGCCGGTCCGTACGCTGTCGACGATCACCACTTCACGCATGGCTGTACCTCATTGTTGTAGTCGGTTGAGAGTGGATCGAGCATAGATCCACTGGATAACCGACCGCGACAATCATTCACCTCGCGTATGCGCGCCCATCGCCCTAGCGCTTCTTCTTGCGAGCCTGTCTCGCACTGCGCTCGAAAGCCGCCTCCAGCGCCTGGTTGAGGGTGCGCAACACCTTGACCCGCGCCCAGCGCTTGTCATTGGCCTCCACCAAGGTCCAGGGGGCAATCTCGGTGCTGGTGCGGTCGACCATGTCGCACACCGCGGCGCGGTAGGCATCCCACTTGTCGCGGTTGCGCCAGTCATCCTCAGTGATCTTGAAGCGCTTGAACGGGATGTCCTCGCGCTCCTGGAAACGCTCCAGCTGGGTTTCCTTGTCGATGGCCAGCCAGAACTTGACCACCACCACGCCGGCATCGGCGAGCTGTTCCTCGAAATCGTTGATTTCCCCGTAGGCCCGCAGCCAGTCGGCCTGGCTGCAAAACCCTTCGACCCGCTCCACCAGCACCCGGCCGTACCAGGAGCGGTCGAACATGGTGAACTTGCCGCGTGCGGGAATATGCCGCCAGAACCGCCACATGTAGGGGTGGGCGCGTTCTTCTTCCGTGGGTGCGGCAATGGGCACGATGCTGTATTGGCGCGGGTCCAGGGCCGCCGTGACCCGCCGGATCGCCCCGCCCTTGCCCGCCGCGTCGTTGCCTTCGAACACCGCCACCAGGGCATGCTGGCGCATGCGTTTGTCCCGCAGCAGCCCGGCGAAGCGCGCCTGCTCGGTGATCAGTTGTTCTTCGTAGTCGGCCTTGTCCAGGCGCCGGGTCATGTCCAGGCTGTCGAGCAACGTGATCTGGCCATCCAACTCGGGCAGCGGCGCCACGCTGACCTTTTGCGGCTTGATCTTCGGCCGGTCCAGGGCCTGGCGCAAGCCGTCGAGCAGGATCCGCCCGACGGTGAGGCTGCGATAACAGCTGTCCATGCCTTCGATCACATGCCAGGGCGCGTAATCACGACTGGTGCGGCGCAGCACACGCTCGCCGTATTTGACGAACTTGTCATAGGTCTGGGATTGCTGCCAATCCAGCGGGCTGATGCGCCAACTGTGCAGCGGGTCATCCTTGAGCCCCTTGAGCCGGGCCTTCATCTGTTTCTTGGACAGGTGGAACCAGAACTTGAAGATCAGCGCGCCTTCATCGCAGAGCATTTTTTCCAGGCGCTCGGCACCGGCGATCGCCTGGTCGAGCCGTGGGTCCTTGAATTCGCCATGGACCCGGCCTTGCAGCATCTGGCTGTACCAGTTGCCGAAGAAAATCCCCATGCGCCCCTTGGCCGGCAGCATCCGCCAATAACGCCACGCGGGAGGCCGCGCCAGTTCCTCGTCGGTCTGCTGATCGAAGGTGCGCACTTCGATCAGCCGCGGGTCCATCCATTCGTTGAGCAACTTCACCGTCTCGCCCTTGCCCGCGCCTTCGATGCCGTTGATCAACACGATGACCGGAAACCGACCCTGCTGCTGCAACTCGAACTGCGCTTCCAGCAGTGCTTCACGCAGGGCCGGCACCTCGGCTTCAAAGGTTTCTTTATCGATGACGTGACCGATTTCAGCGGATTCGAACATGGACAGCTCCTTCCAGGGATTGGGGCAAGACTAGCGGATTGGATGCGGCCCTGTGCAGCAGATTCCATCAAGAACAACGCTGTGTTGCGATGGGTCAAGCAAGCCGATACCGATCGGCTAGAATGGCCGCTCAGTTTCGACCGAGCCTGCCATGACGCCTGTACAGCACCACGCCCAACTCGACTGGGACGACCAGGGTCGCCCGCGCTCGCGGGTATTCGACGACGTGTATTTCTCCGATCAGTCCGGGCTGGAAGAAACCCGTTACGTGTTCCTCGAGCAGAACAACCTGGCCGAGCGCTTTGCCGCGCTGCCCGCCGACGGGCGCCTGGTGATCGGCGAAACCGGCTTTGGCACCGGCTTGAACTTCCTCTGCGCCTGGCAGTTGTTCGAACAATGCGCGCCGACCGGGGCGAGGCTGCATTTCGTCAGCGTCGAGAAGTACCCATTGACCCCGCAGGACCTGTGTCGGGCCCTGGCCCTCTGGCCGCAGCTCGCCCTCCAGGCCGAGCAACTGCTTGGGCAATACGTGGCGATCCATCAGGGTTTCCAGCGCCTGGTCCTGGCCAATGGGCGGGTGACGCTGACCCTGTTGATCGGCGATGCCCTGGAGCAGTTGCCGCAGTTGGACGGGCAGATCGACGCCTGGTTCCTGGACGGTTTCGCACCGGCCCGAAACCCCGAAATGTGGACCGCCGAGCTGTTCGCCGAACTGGCCCGGCTGGCCGCACCCGGCGCCACCCTCAGTACTTTCACCAGCACCGGCTGGGTCCGGCGCCTGCTGAACGCGGCGGGCTTCAAGATGAAGCGCACGCCGGGCATCGGCCATAAGTGGGAAATCCTGCGGGGCGTGTTTCTTGGCTGGCCGGAGCAGACAGCGACGCCGTCCCCGGCAAAACCCTGGTACGCCCGCCCCGTGCCACCCACCGGCGAGCGCCGGGCCCTGGTGATCGGCGGTGGCCTGGCCGGTTGTGCCAGCGCGGCGAGCCTCGCCGCCCGTGGCTGGCAGGTGACACTGCTGGAGCGGCATGCCGGGTTGGCCGAGGAGGCCTCCGGCAACCCCCAGGGCGTGCTGTACCTCAAGTTGTCGGCCCACGGCACCGCATTGTCACAGATGATCCTCAGCGGCTTCGGCTACACCCGACGTGTGCTGGAGCAACTGCAACGCGGCGTTGATTGGGATGCCTGTGGCGTCTTGCAACTGGCCTTCAACAGCAAGGAAGCCGAGCGTCAGGCGCAATTGGCCGAGGCGTTCCCAACGGATTTACTGCACACCCTGGATCAGTCCGAAGCCCAGGCCCGATCCGGCATCGGCCTGGCTTGTGGAGGCTTGTTTTATCCCGAGGGCGGCTGGGTGCATCCGCCAGCATTGTGTCGCTGGCAAGCCTCGGGACCGGCGATCGATGTGCAACCCCATCATGACGTGCTGCACTTGCGCCGCGTCGACGGCCAATGGCAGGCGTGGGACAGCGAACGCTGCCTGGCCAGCGCACCGGTGGTGATTCTCGCCAGTGCTGCCGAGATCAAACGCTTCGAACCGGCTGCCGACTTGCCGCTCAAGCGCATTCGCGGGCAGATCACCCGTCTGCCGCAAACCCACCGCAGCCAGAGCCTGGCGACGGTGGTCTGCGCCGAAGGTTATGTGGCGCCGCCGCGGCAGGGCGAACACACCCTGGGCGCCAGTTTCGACTTCAACAGCGACGACCTGACTCCCACCGCCGCCGAGCACGCTGGCAACCTGCAGATGCTCGAAGAAATCTCCCAAGACCTGGTGCAGCGCTTGAACGCCGCTACCTTGGACCCGGAGCACCTCGAAGGCCGCGTGGCGTTTCGCTGCACCAGCCCGGATTACCTGCCGATTGTCGGACCGTTGGCCGACCGCCAGGCCTTTACCGACGCCTATGCGGCCTTGGGCAAAGACGCCCGCCAAGTACCGGACGCCCCTTGCCCGTGGCTCGCGGGCCTGTACATCAACAGCGGCCACGGTTCCCGAGGCCTGATCACCGCGCCCCTGTCGGGCGAACTGATCGCCGCCTGGCTGGACAACGAACCCCTGCCACTGCCCCGCAGCGTGGCCGAAGCCTGCCACCCGAACCGGTTTGCGTTGCGGGCCTTGATTCGGGGCAAGGCCTGACCCCGATGGATGGCTCCCACAGGTTCGCCTATCTTTAAATCCCATGGCAGACCAACCCACCCGCCCGCCGGCTTATAACGCATCGATCTAAAACTCACAGCAATCCCTCCGGTCAGTTTCAGGGTACCCGCCCTTTTGGCGCGTGCTGCTTGACCCCTCCCCAACGGAAAAACCGGTAAGGACTTATGTGCGGATTAGCTGGAGAGTTACGTTTCGATCAACAACCTGCGGACCTTGCGGCCGTAGAGCGGATCACCCATCACCTGGCCCCTCGCGGCCCCGATGCGTGGGGTTTTCATAGCCAGGGGCCGATCGCCCTGGGCCATCGGCGCCTGAAAATCATGGACCTGTCGGACGGCTCGGCCCAGCCGATGATCGACAATCAACTGGGCCTGTCCCTGGCCTTCAACGGCGCGATCTACAACTACCCGGAACTGCGCACCGAACTCGAAGCCCTGGGCTACACCTTCTATTCCGGTGGCGACACCGAAGTGCTGCTCAAGGGCTACCACGCCTGGGGCGAAGCGCTGCTGCCCAAGCTCAACGGCATGTTCGCGTTCGCTATCTGGGAGCGCGATGCCAAGCGGCTGTTCATCGCCCGCGACCGCCTCGGCGTCAAGCCGCTGTACCTGTCGCGCACCGGCCAGCGGCTACGCTTCGCCTCGGCATTGCCGGCGTTGCTCAAGGGCGGCGACATCAACCCCATGCTCGACCCGGTGGCTCTCAACCATTATCTGAATTTCCACGCCGTGGTTCCGGCGCCCCGTACCTTGCTGGCCGGTGTTGAAAAACTGCCGCCCGCTACCTGGATGCGAATCGAAGCCGACGGCACCACCGAGCAGAAAATCTGGTGGACCCTGCCCTACGGCCCTCGGGCCGACGAACAGCACCTGAACCTGGAAGACTGGATCGACCGTGTGCTCGACAGCACCCGTGAAGCCGTAGCCATTCGCCAGCGTGCCGCCGTGGATGTCGGCGTGCTGCTGTCCGGGGGCGTCGACTCAAGCATGTTGGTGGGTCTGTTGCGAGAAGTGGGCGTGGAAGACCTGTCCACGTTCTCCATCGGTTTCCAGGATGCCGGCGGCGAACGCGGTGACGAATTCCAATATTCGGACCTGATCGCCAAGCACTACGGCACCCGCCACCACCAACTGCGCATCGACGAAAAAGAGATCATCGAGCAACTGCCCGCCGCGTTCCGCGCCATGAGCGAGCCGATGGTCAGCCACGATTGCATCGCCTTCTACCTGCTGTCGCGGGAAGTGGCCAAGCATTGCAAAGTCGTACAAAGCGGCCAGGGTGCCGACGAGCTGTTCGCCGGTTACCACTGGTACCCGCAGGTCGATGGCGCCAGCGATCCGTACGCCGCCTATCGCGCTGCGTTCTTCGACCGCAGCTACGAAGAATATGCCGCCACTGTGCAACCCAACTGGCTGACGGCCAATGACGCGGCCGGTGACTTCGTCAAGGAACATTTCGCCCAACCCGGAGCCGATGCCGCGGTGGACAAGGCCCTGCGCCTGGACAGCACCGTGATGCTGGTGGACGACCCGGTCAAGCGCGTCGACAACATGACCATGGCCTGGGGCCTGGAAGCGCGCACGCCGTTCCTGGACTACCGCTTGGTGGAGCTTTCGGCCCGGGTCCCGGCGCAGTTCAAGTTGCCCGATGGCGGCAAGCAGGTGCTCAAGGAAGCCGCCCGACGGGTGATCCCCAGCGAGGTGATCGACCGCAAGAAAGGTTATTTCCCGGTGCCGGGCCTCAAGCACCTGGAAGGCCATACCCTGGCCTGGGTCCGCGAGCTGCTGCTGGATCCGAGCCAGGATCGCGGCCTGTTCAACCCGGCCATGCTCGACCGCCTGCTCACCGACCCCAACGGCCAGCTCACGCCGTTGCGCGGTTCGCGACTGTGGCAACTGGCGGCGCTGAACCTGTGGCTCAGCGAGCAAGGAATCTGATCGATGAAACCTCACGCAACCGTTCACAACCAACGCCTCTTGCGCGGCCAGGCGCCTTCTTACGAACGCCTGCAGGCACGCCTGGCCGAAGACGGCAGCGAATTGGGCGCCGACCCGATCGCGGTGCATTGCGGCTGGGGCCGACTGCTGATCGGCCACACCTTTCCGGACCCGGCGAGCCTGGCCCGGGAACTGCTCAACGAACAACCCGGTGAACGCGACATTGCCTTGTACGTGGCCGCGCCCCAGCAAGTGCTGGGGTTGGAACCGGCGCAACTGTTCCTCGATCCATCCGACACCTTGCGCCTGTGGTTCAGCGACTATCGCCAGTCCACCCGGGTGTTTCGCGGTTTCCGAATTCGCCGGGCCCAGAGCGAGACCGACTGGCAGGCCATCAACCAGCTCTACCAGGCCCGGGGCATGTTGCCCATCGACCCGCTGCGACTGACCCCGCGCCACGAGGGCGGCCCGGTCTACTGGCTGGCCGAAGACGACGACACCGGTACGGTAATCGGCAGCGTCATGGGCCTGAATCATCAGAAGGCCTTCAACGACCCGGAAAACGGCAGCAGCCTCTGGTGCCTGGCCGTCGATCCGCAATGCCCACGGCCCGGTGTGGGCGAAGTGCTGGTGCGTCACCTCATCGAGCATTTCATGAGCCGGGGCTTGAGTTACCTCGACCTGTCGGTGCTGCATGACAATCGCCAGGCGAAAAACCTCTACGCCAAACTCGGTTTTCGCCATCTCTCGACCTTCGCCATCAAGCGCAAGAACGGCATCAACCAGCCGTTGTTCCTCGGCCCAGGTCCCGAGGCGCAGTTCAATCCTTATGCGCGGATCATTGTCGAAGAAGCTCACCGTCGAGGCATCGAAGTGCAGGTGGACGATGCCGAGGCCGGCTTGTTCACCCTGGTCCACGGCAGCCGCCGGGTGCGCTGCCGCGAATCCCTGAGCGACCTGACCAGCGCCATCAGCATGACCTTGTGCCAGAACAAAAGCCTGACCCACAAGGTGCTGAAAAGCGCCGGCCTGAACCTGCCGGCCCAACAGTTGGCGGGCAATGCCGATGACAACCTGGCGTTCCTCGATGAGCACGAACGGGTGGTGGTCAAGCCGCTGGACGGGGAACAGGGCCAAGGCGTGGCGGTGGATCTGCGCACCATCGAGGAAGTGCAGAGCGCCATCGAGACGGCTCGGCAGTTCGATAGCCAGGTGTTGCTGGAAAGCTTCCACGAAGGGCTGGACCTGCGCATCCTGGTGATCGGCTTTGAAGTGGTGGCGGCGGCGATCCGGCGTCCGGCGGAGGTGATCGGCGACGGCCGGCACACCATCGGCGCGTTGATTGAAGCCCAAAGCCGCCGACGGCAGGCCGCCACGGGCGGTGAAAGCAAGATCCCGATGGATGCCGAGACCCTGCGCACACTCAACGCGGCGGGGTTCGACTACGACAGCGTGCTGCCGGCCGGGGAACACCTGTTCGTCCGGCGTACGGCAAACCTGCATACCGGCGGCGTGCTGGAGGATGTCACCGCCATCCTGCATCCGACCCTCGTCGATGCGGCGGTGCGCGCCGCGCGGGCGTTGGACATTCCCATGGTCGGCCTCGACCTGCTGGTGCCGGCGGCCGATCAACCCGAGTACGTGTTCATCGAAGCCAACGAACGCGCCGGCCTGGCCAACCACGAACCCCAGCCCACCGCCGAGCGCTTTGTGGATTTGTTGTTTCCTCATAGCCAGACGGTGGCCTAGCAGAACTGTGGTGCCTGAACAGTCCTCATCGCGAGCAAGCTCGCTCCCACATGGAATTTTTGGTGTTTATACATTCTGTGTTCACTGCAAAAACTCTATGGGAGCGAGCTTGCTCGCGATAAGGCCAGTGCAGGCACCGTCATCCAACAGTCGGACTCACTCATCGAAACCATCGATGCGCTCAACCCATCAGGAGTTTCCATGATCAGTAAAATTCCCGAACCGGATCTCGAATACCTGCAGAAAGTCCTGCTGGAAATGCTCGCCATTCCCAGCCCTACCGGCTTTACCGACACCATCGTGCGCTACGTCGCCGAGCGGCTCGAGGAGCTGGGTATCGCGTTCGAAATGACCCGTCGCGGCACGATCCGCGCCACGCTCAAGGGCCGCAAGAGCAGCCCCGACCGGGCCGTCTCGGCGCACCTGGATACCATCGGTGCCGCGGTGCGGGCCATCAAGGACAACGGTCGCCTGACCCTGGCCCCGGTAGGTTGCTGGTCCAGCCGGTTTGCCGAAGGCAGCCGGGTCAGCCTGTTTACCGACACCGGCGTGATTCGCGGCAGCGTACTGCCATTGATGGCGTCCGGGCACGCGTTCAACACCGCCGTGGACGAAATGCCCATCAGTTGGGACCACATCGAATTGCGCCTGGACGCCTATTGCGCCACCCGCGCCGACTGCGAAACCCTCGGGGTGGGCATCGGCGATTACGTGGCCTTCGATCCCCTGCCGGAATTCACCGAAAGCGGCCACATCAGCGCCCGGCACCTGGACGACAAGGCCGGGGTCGCGGCGCTGCTGGCGGCGCTCAAGGCGATTGTCGACAGCGGTGAAGAACTGCTGATCGATTGTCACCCACTGTTCACCATCACCGAGGAAACCGGTAGCGGCGCCGCGGCCGCGCTGCCCTGGGACGTCAGTGAATTCGTCGGCATCGACATCGCCCCCGTCGCCCCCGGCCAGCACTCGAGCGAACATTCGGTCAGCGTGGCGATGCAGGACTCCGGAGGCCCCTACGACTATCACCTGTCGCGGCACTTGCTGAAACTGGCCAAGGAGAACGACATATCGGCACGCCGGGACCTGTTCCGCTATTACTTCAGCGACGCTCATTCGGCCATCACCGCCGGCCACGATATTCGTACCGCCCTGCTCGCCTTCGGCTGCGACGCCACCCATGGCTACGAACGCACCCACATCGACAGCCTGGCCGCCCTCAGCCGCCTGCTCGGCGCCTACATTCTCAGCCCACCGGTGTTCGCCAGCGACGCACAACCGGCCCAAGGCTCGCTGGACCGCTTCAGTCACCAGATCGAGCACGATGCACAGATGGAAAGCGATACTCGGGTGCCATCGGTGGATAGCCTGGTGGGGCAGCGGTCGGATAGCTGATCCAACATTCACTGCCTGGGCTATTGCCATCGCGAGCAAGCTCGCTCCCACACTTGAGATGCATTCCCCTGTGGGAGCGAGCTTGCTCGCGATGAGGCCAGAACAGGCCCCACAAAACCCAAGGCTAGCCGCAAAAGCCCATTGGCCGTAGCATCGCCTCATTGTCTAGCCGAGGTACCCCATGCTCATCCCCCACGACCAACTCGAAGTCGACACACTCACTCGCCTGATCGAGGACTTCGTGACCCGCGACGGCACCGACAACGGTGACGACACGCCCCTGGAAACGCGGGTTCTACGGGTCCGGCAAGCGCTGACCAAAGGCCAGGCGTTGATCGTCTTCGACCCCGAAAGCGAACAGTGCCAACTGATGCTCAAGCACGACGTGCCCAAGCACCTATTCGACTGAACACGCCTTGCGGGCGGCGTGGGCCTTTTTCCTCTGGATCTTTTCGTAGATTTCGGAGCGATGGACATCGACGTGCCGTGGCGCTTCCACGCCAAAACGCACGGTGGTGCCGCTGACCGACAACACACGGACGGAAATATCGTCACCGATGGAAATCAACTCACCCACAGCGCGGCTTAATACGAGCATGGTTCTTGTCCTTAAGAATGTCTGGACCCTGACCATGCCCGGCCTGCTTTCCGTTCTCAAGACACCGGCGAGAATTCAGTAAGGCCCTACAAGCAAAGTTCTTGCGACTGAAGGAAACTTCCTGCAAAACCCTGCCGAACCGTAGGTTATTTCAGGACGCCGAGAGCCGTGGGCCGAATAGAATCACGCTCGCCCCCAACACGCAGAGTGCCACGCCAATCCAGTCGGAACCCAGTGGCCGGACCCGCTCCACCACGGCCAGCCAGCCAATCGAGGCAATGATATAGATGCCGCCATAGGCGGCGTAGGCACGCCCGGCGTACGTCGCTTCGATGCGAGTCAACAACAGGGCGAACAAGGTCAGGCTGAGCAGCGCCGGGGCGATCCACCACGCGCTCTTGCCCTGGCGCAGCCACATCCAGAAGGCGTAGCAACCGGCGATTTCAAACAGCGCGGCGAGAAAAAACCACAAGTAATTGAGCATGCAGATGTCCATCAGGAAGGCCGAATGGCGCCATCCTGAGGACATCGGGCAGCCAGGTCAATTCAGGTTCTGCCGGGCCTTGGCGCGCATCTTGTCGGCCATGACGGTCATTTCGTCGTACAGCAACTGTGGGTTCTTCTGCTTGAGGGCCCACGCCATGCGTCCCTGTTCATGGGGCAGGATCATGAACTGGCCCTGGGCGACTTGCTGGTAGATGTAGTCGGCAATGTCGGCGGCGCTGATCGGCGAGCTTTCCAGCAATTTGCCAACCTGGGCTTTCATGGCCGGGGTCGGACCGCGGAAGGAGTCCAGCAGATTGGTCTGGAAGAACGACGGGCACACCACGTGTACGCCCACCTCCTGCTGCGCCAGTTCAACCAGCAGGCTTTCCGACAACGCCACCACACCGGCCTTGGCCACGTTGTAGTTGCTCATGGCTGGCCCCTGCATCAGGGCGGCCATGGAAGCAATGTTGATGATCTTGCCGCGGCTTTTTTCCAGCAGCGGCAGGAACGCCTTGCAGCCCTTGACCACGCCCATCAGGTTGATCGCGATCTGCCAGTCCCAATCCTCCAGGGAGAGTTCGCTGAAGAACCCGCCCGAAGCGACGCCGGCATTGTTGACGATGATATCGATGCCGCCGAGCTTCTCTTCGCAAGCCTGGGCGAACGCAGTCAATTGGCTGTAGTCGCGCACATCGCAGCGCTGGGTGAAGCCGTCGCCACCCGCCGCGCGCACGAGTTTGAGGGTTTCCACAAGGCCTGGTTCGCTGACATCCGATAAGGCCAGGTGCCAGCCTTCGCGGGCCCAACGCAGCGCGATTTCGCGACCCAGGCCGGAGCCGGCGCCAGTGATCATCATGCGATTTTGCATAGCAAACAGCCTTGTTCCGGGAGAGATAGGCCGAGTGTAGCGAAGGCGCCTGCCGGACCCACGCTCCATCAAATTGCTGAATGGCGAGGGCAAACCGTAGCCGCTACAAAAACTTTGAATTTTTTACCAGACGTTACGGTCGGACTTATTAAGCCGCCCGGATTTAACGCATGCGTGCTGGTAGTTGGAAGTTACAACACTCCAAAACTGACCAATAAGGAAATCTACAAATGGGCACAATACTTATCATCATCCTGATCCTCCTGCTGATCGGTGGTCTTCCGGTCTTCCCGCACTCCAGAAGTTGGGGTTACGGTCCGTCCGGTATCATTGGTGTAGTGTTGGTGGTGCTGTTGGTCCTGCTATTACTGGGCAAGATATAAACCACTAAGTAAGTGCAAAAAAAAAGAGGCCTTTACAGGCCTCTTTTTTATGCTCGCCGTTTATCAGTCCGGCTTGCCGTCGACGACGCCGGCGGTGTTATCCAACAGGCTCTTGGTCGCGGTTTGCAGGAACGATTCGAGCTTGAGTTTCATCTCGGCGGTGTCCGGTGCGTCCGGGATGATTTGCGCATGAGGGTTGGCGCCCAGTTCATAGCGGTACATCTTCGGCGGCATTTCCTTCTCCTTCGGCAGGACCAGGATCTTGTCGTCGCGAATGATCGCCGTCGTCTGTTCACTGCCCGACGGCTTGATCACGCCAAAACCGGTGTCGCCTTCCGGCAGGTTCAACAGGTCACGGCCCCAGCACTGGTTCCGTACCTGCCCACCGAGCCGGCCCATGATGGTCGGCACGATGTCGACCTGGGTCCCCACGGTGTGGCTGCGCTGGCCGAATTTTTCCTGGACGCCCGGGCCGATCAACAGCATCGGCACGTTGAAACGGCCCAGGTCCATTTCGGTGATCTGGCGTTCGTTGCCAAAGCCATGGTCGCCCACCACCACGAACAGGGTTTCCTTGAAGTAAGGCTCCTTGCGGGCTTTCTCGAAGAACTGGCCCAGCGCCCAGTCGGCGTAGCGCATGGCCGTCAAGTGTTCGTTCAGGCTGCCACGGTCGGTGACCGGCTCGACCGGCAACGGTGTCGGCAACGCATAAGGCGTGTGGTTGGACAGGGTTTGTAGCAAGGCATAGAACGGCTTGCCATTTTCCCGCGCCTTGAGCTCGATCAGGCCACGGTCGAACATGTCTTGGTCGGACACGCCCCAGGTGGGGTCGGAAAACACCGGGTTCACGAAGTCGTTACGCCCGATGAAGTTGGTCATGCCCTGGCTGCTGAAGAACCCCGACTGGTTGTCCCAGGCGAAATCACCGTTGTAGACATACACGTCGTCGTAGTCCCGGGCGCTGAGCAGTTGCGGCAAGCCTGACAGCTTGTGGCTGCCCTCCGGCGTCTGCATCAGGTATTCGAAACCCGGCAGGTTCGGGAAGCACGCCATGGTGGCGAACATACCCTGGTGGGTGTGGGTGCCATTGGAGAAGAAACGGTCGAACAGCAGACCTTCCTTGGACAATTTGTCCATGTAAGGCGTGATGTTGCCCGGCGCGCCCAGGGCGCCCACCGAGTGACCGGCCATGCTTTCCATGAGGATCACGACCACGTTCTTGATCGGCAGGGTCTTGTCCGCCGGCGGCGTGTAGTCGCGGCGCACGGCGGCGGTCTCGGTGTCCACGAGTTTGTCGTCAGACATCACCAGCATGTCACGCACGGTCTGCTGCGCCAGCGGCTGCTCGAGGGTGGCTTTCCAGATGTTGTCACGGTCTTCGGACATCCGGCTCTTGGCCGCCGCCACCAGCGACAACGTGCCATTGAGTCCCAACTGGTTGGCGAAGTTCGAATCGGTGGTGTAGACATCCCCCCAACGCAGCGGCGGACCTTGGCGCAAGGTGCCGCGCGCGGCGGCCACGGCCACCAGCAGGCAAACCATGAACACCGCGACACGCCCATACCACGGGGCGATCTGCCGGGTGCCGATAGTACCGCCACTGAACGGCCCACGGGGACGGGTGGCGCGGTCGGCGCCCTTGAACGCCAGGGCGAGGATGAGGGTACCGCCAACCCAGGCCAGCAGGTAGCGCACCACCGGGAAACCGTACCAGAGCATGCTCATCACGGTTTTCGGGTCTTCCTTCACATATTGGAAGACCAGGCCGTTGAGGCGCTGGTGGAATTCACGGTAGAAGTCCATCTCCATCAAGCCGAGGAACAGCGCGATGCTGGAGGTGACGGTCAGCCAGAAACGAAAAAAACCACGGGCAGCCATGGCCCTTGCGCTGAACAACGCCAGCAGCAACGGGATGCAGAGGTAGATCACCAGGCGCAAGTCGAAGCGCAGGCCGTTGAGGAACGCTTCAACGAAGGTCGAGGCCGGGGTGTCGAGAATCATCTCGCGGTTATAGACCAGCAGCGCCACGCGCAGCAGGCTTAACATAACCATCATCACCAGGGCGCAAAGCAACGTGTAGGCCAGGTGCGATTTGACGGTCGGTTGCAGCAGGCGATGCGTGGTGCGCTGCTGACTCAGGGCGTCCGGGATTGCCATGTCGTTTAAGGACCCTATTGGAATTGGAGTGACAAAAGAGAAACAACGGCGCGCCCTCTGTTGGCCAAAGCCTGGCCCCGGGGCTTGCGCGAGTGCGCAAATGTTGCACGAACGGCTATGGCATTGCCATTAAATAACCGACGGCGAGATGAGCGCGGGGGATTGTCCGCAAGATTTAGTGAAAATTTCGTTCAAAGAATATCCAGAAACACAAAAATCCCCGGCCTGGTAATGCGGTTGAGCCGAACACTAGGGTGGCGAGGGGATTTATCTGTGGGAGCAAAGCTTGCTCGCGAAACAGACGCCACAATTTCTGAAAGACCGCATCGCCTTCATCGCGAGCAAGCTTTGCTCCCACAGATGCCCCTGGCTCCAGGAGCCCGGTGCTTAGTGAAATTGCCGTCCAAGACCCGCCGGCACGCCTTCGATGGTGGTGTCTTCCCATGGGCCATTCGGGCTGACGGAACGGCTCCAGCCGTTGTTCCAGCGGTAATAGGTACGCTGGCGATAGAACGTATTAGTCTGGTTGTCCAACACGTAGACCCCCAGCTTGGCGTCCCAATGGCTGTTGCCACCCGGTGGCGGGGCGAAGCTGGCGGAAGTGCGCGGCAGCGGCTTGGCCGGTTTGTTCGGGATGGCCGGCTTGCCTGGCGGCGTGGACGGGGCCGGCTTGGTGGTTGGGGTAGACGGTGGAATCGGTGGCAGCGGCGCCGAGGGCTCCGACGGACGCTGGACCGCACAAGCGCTCAGGCCCATGACGAGCGTGAGCAGGGTGATACGAGCGATGGCGGTCATGGTGCGAATTCCTGTTATTTGTCCGGGCTGTCGATGGTCAATTGTTGTTGCGCAGTGGTGCTGCTCGCCAGGGGCTGGCTGCGGCCGATCCACTCACCGGCGGTCGGCTGACCGGCCCGGGAGATGCGCGCCATCAGTTGGACTTCGGGGAAGTTCGACAGTTTCAACTGCGGCATCATGGCGTCCGCATCGCCCAATTCCACCGTGACAGGCAGATCGGCCACCGTCAGGCGTTTGGCGGCCAACGGCGCCGGTGGGCCGGAAACGGCACGGGCGAAGATGAACACGCTGTCGCCCGGCTGCACCTTGGCCTTGAGTGCCGGGGCCAGATCGACGCGGACCTTGAGCAACGCCCCGGTCTTGGCCACCGGGGCCTGGGTGACTTTACCACCGCTGGCTTGCAGCTTCTCGGTGGCACGGGTAATACCGCCCTGCAGCGCCTCGCGGGATTTGTCGCCTTCCGGCAGTTGCGCGAGCAGACGCCCCCAGTAGTCGATCGCATCCTGATAACGCTCGCCTTCAAACGCGGCGATGCCCAATAGGCCGAGGCTGGTAACCTCCTTCGGGTCGAGCTTGAGCGCTTCGTCGGTCAAGGCCTGGACTTTATCCGACCATTTCTTGCCATCGGCGAAGTACTGCGCCTGGGCCCACTGGCCCAACAGTTCCGGTTGACGACCGGCGACGGCCACGGTGCGCTCGAAGACCTTCGCCGCGTCCGCCGGCCGATCCTGAGCCATGTAGGTACGCCCGAGGAAGTACAGCCCCTCGGCATTATCCGGCTGCGCCGCCACCGCGCGTTCCAGGCGCAGGGTCATCTCTTCCATCGACTGCGGCGCCTGGGCGAATTCACGGGTCAGCTCGACCTTGTCACTGGCACCGAAATGCAGGTACAGCGCCAGGCCCAACACCGGCACCAGCACGGCGGCGAGCAACGGCAATGGCTTGCCCAACCGGGATTCGCGCGGTGCGTCGGCACCCTCGGTGTCGGCGAGCAGTTCACGGGCGGCTTCGGCGCGACCGGTGTCCAGTTGCGCGGCGTTGAGCACGCCCTCCTCCCGTTCAGCCTGCAATTCGGCGACGCGCTCCTGATACAGCGCCACGTTGAGCGCAGTTCGGTCCTCTTCGCGTTGAGCGCGACGACCACGCAGCACAGGGATCAACAGAAAACTCAGGGCAACCAGAAGAAGCAGACCTGCGGCGAGCCAGAAATCAATCATGCTTGGTTTTATCCAACAGTTGGTCGAGGCGCTGGCGCTCTTCGACGGAAAGCGTGTCCGGGGCGGCTGTACGCTGGACCCGGCGGCGGCGCACGATCACCGCGATGACAACGAAACCGCCGAGCAACAGCCCGGCGGGGCCGAACCAGAGCAGCGCGGTCTTGGAGGACAGGGCGGGGTTGTAGCGCACGAACTCACCGTAGCGATCGACCATGAAGTCGATGATCTGCTGGTTGTCCTTGCCCTCGCCGAGCATGCGAAAGATTTCCTTGCGCAAGTCGGCGGCAATCGGGGCGTTGGAGTCGGCGATGTCCTGGTTCTGGCACTTGGGGCAGCGCAGTTCCTTGGTCAGTTCGCGAAACCGCTCGCGCTCGCCATCGTTGGCGAATTCGTAGGTGTCGATGGCGGCCTGGGCCACACCGACCAGGCTCAAGCCGAGGATGGCGGCGGCTAACCAACGCTTCATGGCTTGGCCTCGTCCACCAGGGCCTGGTACTTGGCGGCCAGTTTCTCGCGCCAGACCTGCTCGTCGATCACGCCGACGAACTTGTCGCGGATCACGCCCTTGGCATCGATGAAGAAGGTTTCCGGTGCGCCATAGACACCCAGGTTCAGGCCCAGGGAGCCATCTTCATCACGAATGTCCAATTGATACGGGTTGTGGAATTCGGCCAGCCACTTCAAGGCGTCGGCATTGACGTCCTTGTAATTGACGCCGTAGATCACCACGCCGTTCTGGGCCAGCTTGTTCAGTACCGGGTGTTCGACCCGGCAGGAAATGCACCAGGTGCCCCACACGTTGACCAGCGCCGGCTTGCCCAGCAGGTCGGCGCGGGTCAGGGTCTTGTCACCTTGCACCGAGGGCAGGGAAAACTCCGGGAATGGCTTGCCGATCATTGCCGAGGGCAATTCGCTCGGGTTCAGGTACAACCCCCGGAACAAAAACACCGCCATCAACAGGAACAGCGCCAGCGGCAACACCATCAACCAACGTTTCATGCAGTGGCTCCCGTCACGCCCAGGGCTTCACGCACCCGGGTTTTCACCTTGACCCGATAGCGCCGATCCAGCGCCGCCAGCACCCCACCCAGGCCGGTGAGCAAGCCACCGAACCAGATCCAGCGCACGAACGGCTTGACGTGGACCCGCACCGCCCATGCGCCGTCGCCCAGGGATTCGCCCAGGGCCACGTAGAGGTCGCGGGTGAAACCGGCATCGATCCCAGCCTCGGTCATGACCGAGTTCTGCACGGTATAGAGACGTTTTTCCGGATGCAGCACGGTGATTTCCTCACCGTTGCGAATCACCCGCACGGTGCCTTTGTCGGACGTGAAGTTCGGCCCCTCGAAATGCTTGGCGCCCTCGAACACGAATTGATAACCGCCCAGGTCCATGGACTCGCCCGGCGCCAGGCGCAGGTCGCGCTCGGCACTGTTCTGGCTGGACAGCACCACGCCCAGGGCGCAGACGGCGATGCCCAGGTGGGCGATCTGCATGCCCCAGTAACTGCGGGTCAGGGTCGGCAGGCCTTTGATCAGGCCTTTGTGGCGGGTCTTGTCGAAGATATCCCGGACACCGGCCAGCAACACCCAGGCCGCCAGCACGAACGTCGCCAGCACCGCCCAATTGAAGTCGCCATAGGCCACGCCGGCCACCACGGCCAGGGCGGCCGTGCCCAGCAGCACCGGGGTCAACATGCCCAGCAGCCACTTGACCGGCGTGTCCTTCCAGCGCACCAGCACACCGATGGCCATCACCACCATCAGGATTGCCATCAGCGGGATGAACAACGCGTTGAAATACGGCGGGCCGACCGACAGCTTGGCGCCGGACAGCGCATCGAGCACCAGCGGGTACAACGTCCCCAGCAGGATCATCGACGCGGCCACCACCAGCACCAGGTTGTTGCCCAGCAACAGGGTTTCCCGTGACCAGAGGTTGAAACCGACCTGGCTCTTGACCACTGGCGCACGCAGGGCGAACAACGTCAGCGAACCGCCGACGACGAACAGCAGGAACATCAGGATGAACACGCCACGCTCAGGGTCCGAGGCGAAGGCATGCACCGACGTCAGCACGCCGGAACGCACCAGGAACGTTCCCAGCAGGCTCAGGGAGAACGCCGCGATGGCCAGCAACACGGTCCAGCTCTTGAACACACCGCGCTTTTCCGTGACAGCCAGGGAGTGAATCAGCGCCGTGCCCACCAACCAGGGCATGAACGAGGCGTTTTCCACCGGGTCCCAGAACCACCAGCCGCCCCAACCGAGTTCGTAGTAGGCCCACCACGAACCGAGGGTGATGCCGATACCGAGGAAGGCCCAAGCGACGATGGTCCACGGGCGCGACCAGCGTGCCCACGCGGCATCGAGGCGACCGCCGAGCAACGCGGCGATGGCGAAGGCGAAGGCCACGGAAAAACCGACGTAGCCCATGTAGAGCATCGGTGGGTGAACGATCAGGCCGATGTCCTGCAGCAATGGGTTGAGGTCGCGGCCATCCATCGGCATCTGCGGCAGGATGCGCTTGAACGGGTTGGACGTGACGATCAGGAACAACAGGAAACCGGTGCTGATCATGCCCATCACCGCCAGCACCCGTGCCAGCATCACCTGGGGCAACTGCCGGGAAAACACCGAGACCGCGAAGGTCCAGCCGGCGAGGATCAACGCCCAAAGCAACAGCGAACCTTCGTGGGCGCCCCACACGGCGCTGAACTTGTAGTACCAGGGCAAGGCGCTGTTGGAGTTGCTGGCGACGTACTCCACGGAAAAGTCGTCGGCCATGAACGCATAGGTCAGGCAACCGAAGGCGAACAGCATGAAGGCGAACTGCCCCCACGCCGCCGGCTGGGCCAGGCTCATCCACAAGCGGTCGCCGCGCCAGGCACCGAGCAGCGGCACCACAGCCTGTACCAGGGAGAAACACAGGGCCAGGATCATCGCCAGGTGGCCCAACTCGGGAATAAAGATGCCAGCAGTCATCGATCAGCCCTCCTTCACGGGAGCGGGCGCCGACTGGCCGCTGTCTTTCAAGGCCTTGGTCACTTCCGGCGGCATGTATTTTTCATCGTGCTTGGCCAGCACTTCGTCGGCCACCACCACGCCATCGGCGTTGAGCTTGCCCAGGGCGACGATGCCCTGCCCTTCGCGGAACAGGTCCGGGAGGATGCCGCGATAGGTGATGGTCACGGTCTTGTTGAAGTCGGTGACATTGAATTTCACGTCCAGTGAATCCCCGGAGCGCACCAGCGAGCCTTTTTCCACCATGCCGCCAGCGCGGATGCGGGTGTCCTTGGGCGCTTCGCCACTGGCGATCTGGGTCGGGGTGTAGAACAGGTTGATGTTCTGCTGCAAGGCGCTCAAGGCCAGGCCGACCGCGGCACCGACACCCACCAGGATCGCCAGAATGATGACAAGACGTTTTTTGCGCAGCGGATTCACTGACCGTTCTCCCGGCGCAGACGACGCGCCTCTTGTTGCAGATACCGCTTGCGGGCCAGGATCGGCACCGCCACGTTGAGGGCCAGCACCACCAGGCAAATGCCATAGGCTGACCAGACATACAGGCCATGATGGCCCATGGCGAGGAAATCGCCGAATGAAGCGAAACTCATCGAGCGGCCTCCAGGCTGTTCTGTACTTCGGCCTTCACCCAACTGGCCCGGGATTCGCGCTTGAGCACTTCCAGGCGCATGCGCAGCAACAGCACCGCGCCGAAGAAACAGTAGAAGCCCAATACGGTGAGCAACAGCGGCAGCCACATTTCCACGGGCATCGCCGGTTTTTCGGTGAGGGTGAACGTCGCGCCCTGGTGCAGGGTGTTCCACCACTCCACCGAGTACTTGATGATCGGGATGTTGATCACGCCGACAATCGCCAGCACCGCGCAGGCCTTGGCGGCACTGTCACGATTGCTGATGGCGTTGCCCAGCGCAATAAGACCGAAGTACAGGAACAGCAGGATCAGCATCGACGTCAGTCGGGCATCCCAGACCCACCACGACCCCCAGGTCGGCTTGCCCCAGATGGCCCCGGTGACCAGCGCCACGGCGGTCATCCAGGCGCCGATAGGCGCGGCGCATTGCAGGGCCACGTCGGCCAGCTTCATCTTCCACACCAGCCCGACCACACCACACACGGCCAGCATCACGTAGATGGACTGGGCCAGCATCGCGGTGGGAACGTGGATGTAGATGATGCGGAAGCTGTTGCCCTGCTGGTAATCCGGTGGGGCGAAGGCCAGGCCCCAGACGACGCCGGAGCCGATCAGCAGCAGAGCGGCGATGCTCAACCAGGGCAGCATCTTGCCGCTGATGCCGTAGAACCACTTGGGTGAGCCGAGCTTATGAAACCAGGTCCAGTTCATTGCTGTTTCCATCACGGTTGCGGCTCGTCATCACGAGCTGCCAGGTCTGCCTTAACTTCCGCAGAAGTGGTCAATGCTTGACCAGGCCTCATTATTATTCGCCGACGCTGATCTTCAGGCCAGCGGCTATTGCAAAGGGTGTCAGGGTTATCGCCAGGGCGGTCAGGCTCCCAAGCCATAGCAGATAACCGGTCGCGGGCATGCCTTGCAACGCCGCTTGCAAGGCACCACTGCCCAGGATCAGCACCGGGATATACAAGGGCAGGATCAGCAGCGCCAGCAACAGGCCACCGCGCTTCAACCCCACCGTCAACGCCGCGCCTACCGCACCGAGCAGGCTCAACACCGGCGTGCCCAGCAGCAGCGACACCAGCAATACCGGCATGCACGCGACAGGCAAACCCAGCATCATCGCCAACAGCGGCGAGAGCAGCACCAGCGCCAGCCCGGAAAAAACCCAGTGTGCCAGTACCTTGGCCAAAACCAGAAGGGCCAGGGGGTGCGACGAAAGGACCCACTGTTCCAGGGAACCGTCTTCGAAATCACTGCGGAAAAGCCCGTCCAGCGAGAGCAGGACCGATAAAAGCGCGGCCACCCAGACCAGTCCCGGAGACAAGGTTTGCAACAATTGAGTCTCCGGACCGACCGCCAGCGGGAACAGCGCGATGACGATCGCGAAGAACACCAACGGATTGGCCAATTCGGCCGGACGACGAAAAAGCAGGCGCGCCTCGCGGGCCAGTAACAGGCCAAACACACTCATACGGCCCAGTTCCCCAGATCGATGTTGCGATAGCCGGACGGCATCCGCGCCAGCGTATGGTGGGTGGTCAACAGCACCATGCCGCCGTTTTCGCAATGCCGTGCCAGGTGTTCCTCGAGCTGCGCGACGCCCTGCTTGTCCAGGGCGGTGAACGGCTCGTCGAGGATCCACAGCGGTGGACCGTCCAGGTACAACCGGGCCAGGGCCACTCGGCGCTGCTGGCCGGCGGACAGGGTATGGCTCGGTACATCCTCGAAGCCGCGCAGCCCGACCGCCGCCAACGCCTGCCAGATCGCCTCGCGACCGGCCGGCGTATGCAGAGCGCAGAGCCAACTGAGGTTTTCTTCGGGGGTCAGCAAGTCCTTGATGCCGGCGGCATGGCCGATCCAGAGCAGGTTACGGGCCAGCTCGCTGCGCTGGCTGTGCAAGGGCTGGCCATTGAGCAACACTTGGCCTGCGGTGGGCTGCATCAATCCGGCGAGCAGGCGCAACAGGCTGGTCTTGCCGCTACCGTTGGGGCCACTGATCTGCACCATATCGCCAGGCGAGAGTCTCAATTCGAGATTTTCGAAAAGCAGCCGCAAGTCTCGCTCACAGGCGAGGCCAACGGTTTGCAGGAGAGGACTGGTCAAGGGATCGCGGGCCTTATACGGTTCAAGTCGGCGGTGCAGCAGCCGTTAAAGAGGTGCAGCATAGATGCTTTGACGGCCTGTTCCACAGAGCTGCGTCAAACAATTGCAAGGTTTTCGCCACTCCCTGAAAGACGGGCGGCATTATACATGTGATGCCCTACTCTCAAGAGGGCTTATTTTTCCCAGGGTAAGACCGCAGATGACAGGCGACATCAACATCCCGCCGCTGCCCCAGGCCACGGCAACGGCGCGTATGCCAGCGGTGACGGGGGAGCTGCTCAAATTGCTGGCTCCGGCGGAAGGGCTGATCGGCCCCGGCCAGACCGCCCAGGCCGAAGTGCTGTCGCTCAAGCAGGCCGACCAGACTTTCCAGCTGTTGCTCAAGGTCACCCTGGAGAGCGGTCGCCAGACCACCGTGCAAGCCACCAGCACGCAGCCATTACCCCAGGGCACCAGCCTGGCCGTGACCCAACCGTCCCCCAGCAACCTGACGATTGCCGTGCAACAGGCCGTTGCCTCCAGCGTCGCCACCTTGACGCGCATCGACACAGCGCAGATGCCGGTCGGCACGCTGCTGCAAGGCAAGGTGCTGACCAGCCAGGCATTGCCGTCATTGCCTGGGCAGCCGGCGGTCTACCGGTCATTGGTGAGCCTGCTCAACACCGCCCAGGCCGGCAGTACCCTGGACATCGACAGCCCCCGACCGCTGCGCATCGGCACGCTCTTGAGCGCCCAGGTGCAAGATGCCCAGACGCTGAAATTCGTTCCCCTGAGCAACCGCCAGGAGCAACTGGCGGTGAGCCAGCAACTGCTCACCCAAGTGAGCCGCCAGGGCTCGTTGGACAGCCTGATCACTGCCCTGCAAAACCTGCCGGTCACCGACGACACCGGCACCGAGCTGCGCGCCGCGGTGACTCGCTTGCTGGCTGGGCTGCCGGATGTCCAGCAACTGAGCACGCCCAAGGGCTTGGCCCAGGCCATGGTCGCCAGCGGGGTGTTCCTGGAAAGCAAACTGCTCGCCGGCCAGCCACCGAGCCTGGCGCCGGACATGAAAGGCGACCTGCTGAAACTGATTGCCCAACTGACACCGGCCCTGCCCGCCTCCACCAACCTCAGCGCCATCATTGCCGCCAATACGCTGGCCCAGGTCCTGCCGAGTTTCGTGCGCAGCGCCCTGGGGATGCTCGGCCAGGTCAGCGCCAAGCCGCAACCCACCAGTTTTCCGCTGCCCTCCCGCCAGTTGAAAGACCAGGACGAAGGCGGTGATCTGGAGCACCTGCTGCGTCTGGCCGCCGCTGCCGTGTCGCGCCTGCAAAGCCATCAGTTGTCGAGCCTGGAACAAACCGGCCTGACCGACGACGGTCGCTTGATGAGCACCTGGCAGTTGGAGATCCCGATGCGCAACCTGCAGGACATCGTGCCGTTGCAGGTCAAGTTCCAGCGCGAGGAAACCCCACCCCGGGAACAACCAGACGAACGCCGGGAAGAGCGCGAGCCGAAACAGCAGCTCTGGCGGGTCGAACTGGCATTCGACATGGAACCGCTCGGTCCGCTGCAGATTCAAGCCCAGTTGCTCAGCGGCAGCCTGTCCAGCCAATTGTGGGCAGAACGGCCGTACACCGCGAGCCTGATCGAAAGCAACCTGACAGCACTGCGTGAGCGCCTGGTGACCTGTGGCCTGAACGTCGGCGACTTGGACTGCCACCTTGGCACCCCGCCCCAAGGCCCCAAGACTCGCCTGGAACAACGCTGGGTGGACGAAACCGCATGACAACCCACACCGAACCCCGCCAGGCCATCGCCCTCAAATACGACGGCCACCACGCCCCGACCCTTACTGCCAAGGGCGACGAAGCCCTGGCCGAGGAAATCCTGCGCATCGCCCGGGACAGTGAAGTACCGATCTATGAAAATGCCGAGCTGGTGAAGCTGCTGGCACGGATGGAATTGGGCGATAGCATCCCGGAAGAGCTGTACCGCACGATTGCCGAGATCATCGCGTTCGCCTGGAACCTCAAGGGCAAGTTCCCCCAAGGCCATGACCCGAATGCGCCGAGTGTCGAAAAGGATGTGACCGACCGCGGCGACGACTACTGATCACAGCCACAAGAGCGATAGGCTGGCTGGAATGATCAGAGTGAACAC
Organism: Pseudomonas sp. FW305-28; assembly: GCF_017351395.1. Classification (NCBI taxonomy): domain Bacteria; kingdom Pseudomonadati; phylum Pseudomonadota; class Gammaproteobacteria; order Pseudomonadales; family Pseudomonadaceae; genus Pseudomonas; species Pseudomonas sp. FW305-28. The sequence continues at coordinate 78,874 of NZ_JACNDD010000003.1, read as the reverse complement.
CAGAAAAACCTGTGGGAGCGAGCTTGCTCGCGATGACGGGCGCACATTCAACATCGCTGTCGACGGTCACACCGCTATCGCGAGCAAGCTCGCTCCCACATGGGGTCTGTGAAGAAAACGATCAGCCGCCTCGGTGCAGCTTGCTCATCAACTCCGCCTCGGCTTGGGTCAGGCCGCAGGCTTGGGTCAGTTCGTCGACGCTGGCGCCCATGCCCACCAGGCGGGCGGCCTGGGCGAAGGACAGGCTGGAGGGGTCACGCTGTTCCAACTGGGCGAGTTTGTCCGGCAACGGCGCAACCACGGCACGCAGCTCATGGAGCGCTTCGCCCATGCGCACGGTGCCGTTCTGGTAATCGTCGACGCGCTTGGCCAGGTCCTTGATGCGCTGGTCGCGCAGCGCATCGCCCTGGGCCTGCTGAGCGGCAATCTGCCGCTGGCCACGTATGTATGCCAAGAACATCGCCAGCGTACCTGCCCAGAAAAGGAACAGGACAATGACTGCTACCTCAAGAATCAATCAGATACTCTCCAGTTCCGACCACTCTTCTTCGCTCATCATCTTGTCCAGTTCAACCAGAATCAGCAACTCGTTATTCTTGTTGCACACGCCTTGAATGAACTTGGCGGATTCTTCGTTACCCACGTTCGGCGCCGTCTCGATTTCCGACTGGCGCAAGTAAACCACTTCGGCGACGCTGTCGACCATGATGCCAACCACTTGCTTGTCGGCTTCGATGATGACGATCCGGGTGTTGTCGCTGATCTCGGCGTTCATCAGGCCGAAGCGCTGACGGGTATCGATCACGGTGACCACGTTGCCACGCAGGTTGATGATGCCCAGCACATAGCTGGGTGCACCCGGTACCGGGGCGATCTCGGTATAGCGCAGCACTTCCTGAACGCGCATCACGTTGATGCCGTAGGTTTCGTTATCGAGCTTGAAGGTCACCCATTGCAGAATCGGATCTTCAGAACCCTTTTGAGACGACGCCTTATCATTCATACCTTGACCCCTCGAAAAACCGCCTGTGGCGGCGTGTATTCTGTCCGGCGACGCTGTGCGCCACCGGTTGTCTTATTTCGGTTTCTGGACCGGCTTCTTGCTGCCACCCAGGTGTTTTGCCCCGCCGCTGGCGATCAACTCCGCCAGCTCGGCAACGTCCAGCAAGGCGCACATGTGCTCGATCACCGTACCGGCCAGCCATGGCCGTTGCCCTCGATGGCTGCGCCACTTGATCTCGTTCGGATCCAGGCGCAGCGAACGGCTGACCTGGTGCACCGCCAATCCCCACTCGTAACCTTGCACCGAAATCACGTATTGCAGGCCCTGGCGAAAATCATCGCGATAACGGTCCGGCATCACCCAGCGCGCCGTATCCAGTACCTTCAGGTTGCCCGCCTGGCTCGGCAGGATCCCGAGAAACCATTCCGGCTGGCCGAACAACGGCGTCAGCTCCTGCCCGGCCAGGGAGTAAATCGATCCCAGGCAAACCAGCGGCACCGCCAGGGTCAACCCGGCCACATCGAACAACAAACACTCGAACGGCTCGGCAGCCCAGGCCGGACGGTCGTCGCCCGGCACCGGTGGCGGTGGGTTGCTCGGTGGCAAGTGGACTTCCACCACTGGCGTCACCAACCCCTGCAGCAACGGGGCAACGGTCGAGACCGGCGCCAGAATCGGAGCAGGTGCCTCCATTACCGCCAGCTGTGGCTTGATGAACGGTGCTTCGACCGCCGCGGCCACCACTGATTTCCGTGCGTCACGGGCCTGCTCTTCGAGCACGGCCGCTTGAAATTCATCCAGCACACCCTCGGCTTCGACGTGTTCGGGCAACGCCTCGATCACGCTTGGCGGCGGTGGCAGTTCTTCGGTCGCTTCCTGCAACAGCCCATCCAGATAGGACTGCAGGGCCATTTGCGGACGCGAGGTTGTCTTTACTGGGCGGTTCATGGGAACAGTGCGCCACTTGAAGAGGTTATCGGCATGAATGCGGCAGGACTTGAGCGTTCGCAAGCGAACACACTACCAATGGAAAGCCTCGTCACCTTAAGCCACCTGCTGCGGAACAAGCTGTTGGGCCAGCAGATGCTTGAGCAGCGCTCGGTAAGCCAGCACGCCACGGCTCTTGCCATCGAATTGCGAAGGGGTCACACCGGCCCGGCTGGCATCCCGCAGCCGGGTGTCGACAGGGATATAACCCTGCCAGATGTCATCCGGGTACTTGTCCCGCAACACCCGCAGGGTTCCCAGGGACGCCTGGGTGCGACGGTCGAACAGCGTCGGCACGATGTTGAAGGCCAGCGTCTGCTTGCGCGAGCGGTTGACCATTGCCAGTGTATTGACCATGCGTTCCAACCCCTTGACGGCCAAATGCTCGGTCTGCACGGGGATCACCAATTGCTGACTGGCGGCCAGGGCATTGACCATCAGCAACCCCAGCAACGGCGGGCTGTCGATGATCGCGTAGTCGAAATCCTGCCAAAGCTGCGCCAGACTCTTGGCGATCACCAGGCCCAGACCGCTCTGCCCGGGCGATTGTCGCTCCAGGGTGGCCAGGGCGGTGCTCGACGGCAACAGGGAAATCCGCTCGTCGCTGGTGGACAACAACAATTGCCCCGGCAAGCCCTCGGGCACGACGCCTTTGTGCAGGAACAGGTCGAAGTTGCTGTGCTCCAGGCTGTCGGGATCGTAACCGAAATAGCTGGTCATCGAGCCATGGGGGTCCAGATCGACGATGACCACGCGCTTGCCCGCCTCGGCCAGCAACCCGGCTAAAGCGATGGAAGATGTGGTCTTGCCCACACCACCTTTTTGATTGGCGACTGCCCAGACTCTCATTCGGATCGTTCCTCCCGGCCGAAACAGGCTCGACCGAGAAATAGCTCGGTTATAAAGCGGGTGACGGAGAATTGACGGCACTCTGTCTTCCCGGCGACTTGACCGGAGCCGGTGCAGTTTGTGTGCCAGCCCGCTTCAATGCCGCATCCGGGGTTGCATTGGCCGTACCGGTACCGGTCAGGCTACGACGAACATCGAGATTACGCGACACCACCAGCACCACCCGCCGGTTGCGCGCACGCCCCTCGGCCGTGGCGTTGTTGGCCACTGGCTGGAACTCACCGTAGCCCACCGAGGCCAGGCGACCGGGGTTCACGCCCTGCATCGCCAGCATGCGCACGATGCTCGCCGAACGGGCCGAGGACAGTTCCCAGTTGGTCGGGTATTGCGCGGTACGGATCGGCTGGTCGTCCGTGAAGCCTTCGACATGGATCGGATTGTCGAAGGGCTTGAGGATCGCCGCGACCTTATCGATGATGTTGAACGCCATGTCGCTGGGCATGGCATCGCCGCTGCCGAACAACAGGCTGGAATTGAGTTCGATCTCGACCCACAGCTCGTTGCCACGCACGGTCATCTGGTTGGAGCTGATCAGGTCACCGAACGCCGCGCTGATATCGTCGGCGATGCTTTTCAACGGATCGCTGCTGCCGGCGATACCGGCATCGACCTGCTCGCTGTCCTTGACCAAGGGTTTGGCCGGGGTGGTAGTCTTGGGCCGTTCCTCACCGATGGGGATGGGCTTGAGGGCTCGGTCGGAATCGGTGAAGACCCCGATCAACGCCTCGGAAATGACTTTGTACTTGCCTTCGTTGACCGATGAAATCGAATACATGACCACGAAAAAAGCGAACAGCAGCGTGATGAAGTCGGCGTAGGAAACCAGCCAGCGTTCATGGTTGACGTGCTCTTCACGATGCCTGCGACGTGCCATTTCCCATGTCTCCCATCAGTCCATGAAGCCCTGGAGCTTCAACTCAATGGAGCGCGGGTTTTCACCTTCGGCGATCGACAGGATCCCTTCCAGCAGCATTTCGCGATAGCGCGACTGGCGCAACGCGATGGACTTGAGTTTGGCCGCGATCGGCAACAACACCAGGTTGGCACTGGCCACGCCGTAGATCGTGGCGACGAACGCCACGGCGATACCACTGCCCAGCTGCGATGGATCAGCCAGGTTGCCCATTACGTGGATAAGGCCCATCACCGCACCGATGATGCCGATGGTCGGCGCGTAGCCGCCCATGCTTTCGAATACTTTGGCCGCTTCGATGTCGCGGCTTTCCTGAGTGTAGAAATCCACTTCCAGGATGCTGCGAATGGCTTCCGGCTCGGCGCCGTCCACCAGCAATTGCAGGCCTTTGCGTGAGTAGCTGTCGGGTTCGGCGTCGGCCACTCCTTCCAGGCCCAGCAGGCCTTCCTTGCGAGCGGTCAGGCTCCAGTTCACCACGCGGTCGATGCCACCGGCCAGGTCGACGCGAGGCGGGAACAGAATCCAGATCAGCACCTGCATGGCCCGCTTGAAAGCGCTCATGGGCGACTGCAACAGCGCCGCGCCAATGGTGCCACCGAGCACGATCAACGCCGCCGGGCCGTTGGCCAACGCGCCCAGATGACCGCCTTCCAGATAATTGCCGCCAATGATGGCGACGAACGCCATGATGATGCCAATCAGGCTGAGCACATCCATTACAGGCAGGCCTCGACCAGGTGTCTACCGATGTCGTCCAACCCGTACACCGCGTCGGCAAGATCGGCTTTGACGATAGCCATCGGCATGCCGTAGATCACGCAACTGGCTTCGTCCTGGGCCCAGATCGCACTGCCGCCCTGCTTGAGCAACCGTGCGCCTTCGCGACCGTCGGCGCCCATGCCGGTGAGCACCACCGCCAGAACTTTGTCACCGTAGGACTTGGCCGCGGAACCGAAGGTAATGTCCACGCAAGGCTTGTAGTTCAGGCGCTCATCGCCCGGCAGGATCTTCACCGCACCACGGCCGTCGATCATCATCTGTTTGCCACCCGGCGCCAGCAATGCCAGGCCCGGACGCAGGATGTCACCATCCTCGGCTTCCTTGACGTTGATGTTGCACAGCTTGTCCAGACGCTCGGCAAACGCCTTGGTGAACGCCGCCGGCATGTGCTGGATCAGCACGATGGGCGCCGGGAAGTTGGCCGGCAATTGGGTCAGGACCCGTTGCAGTGCCACCGGGCCGCCCGTGGACGTACCGATCGCCACCAGCTTGTAGGCTTTGCGCTTGGGTGCCGGCGACGTTGCACTGGCAGGTGCCGAACGCGTCGGCGCGGGTGCCGGGGCGCTGCGTACCGGGGCCGGATTGAAGCTGCTCGATGCCGTCGGCGCTGGCGCAGGGCTTGGCGCCGCAACCGGGGCTGGCGCCGGTGCGCTGTAGGCACCGACACGACGATTGCTGCGGGAAATGCTATGGACCTTTTCGCACAGCAACTGCCGGACTTTGTCGGGGTTGCGCGAAATGTCTTCGAAATTCTTCGGCAGGAAATCCACCGCCCCGGCGTCCAGCGCATCGAGGGTTACCCGGGCGCCTTCGTGAGTCAGGGACGAGAACATCAAGACCGGGGTCGGGCAGCGCTGCATGATATGCCGCACGGCCGTGATGCCATCCATCATCGGCATCTCGTAGTCCATGGTAATCACGTCCGGCTTGAGTGCCAGGGCCTGATCGATCGCCTCTTTGCCATTAGTCGCGGTACCGACGACCTGAATACTCGTGTCCGCCGAAAGAATTTCCGAGACGCGGCGACGGAAAAAACCCGAATCGTCCACCACCAGGACTTTAACTACCATAAACACTCCGTTAGACGAGGCGCGGCGCTGGGCCGCCCCCCTCCAGAATCAAATACGCCGGGCGGCGTAACGCTTGAGCATGCTTGGCACATCGAGAATCAACGCGATGCGGCCGTCGCCGGTGATGGTGGCGCCGGACATGCCCGGGGTGCCTTGGAGCATCTTGCCCAACGGCTTGATGACCACTTCTTCCTGGCCCACCAACTGGTCGACGACGAAGCCGATCCGCTGGGTGCCCACCGAAAGGATCACCACATGGCCCTCGCCCTGCTCCACATGAGCCGCGGAGCTGACCAGCCAGCGCTTGAGGTAGAACAGCGGCAATGCCTTGTCCCGTACGATCACCACTTCCTGGCCGTCCACCACGTTGGTGCGCGACAGGTCGAGGTGGAAGATCTCGTTGACGTTGACCAGCGGGAAGGCGAAGGCCTGGTTGCCCAGCATCACCATCAAGGTCGGCATGATCGCCAAGGTCAACGGGACCTTGATGACGATCTTCGAGCCCTGGCCCTTGGTCGAGTAGATGTTGATCGAACCGTTGAGCTGGGAAATCTTGGTTTTCACCACGTCCATGCCCACGCCACGGCCCGACACGTCGGAAATCTCGGTCTTGGTCGAGAAACCCGGGGCGAAGATCAGGTTGTAGCACTCGGTGTCGCTCAGGCGGTCGGCGGCATCCTTGTCCATTACACCGCGTTTCACCGCGATGGAACGCAGCACGTTCGGGTCCATGCCTTTGCCGTCATCGGAGATCGACAGCAGGATGTGGTCGCCTTCCTGCTCGGCGGCCAGGATTACCTTGCCGCTGCGGACCTTGCCCGAGGCTTCGCGTTCTTCCGGCGACTCGATGCCGTGGTCGACCGCGTTGCGCACCAAGTGGACCAGCGGGTCGGCCAGGGCCTCGACAAGGTTCTTGTCGAGGTCGGTCTCTTCACCCACCAGTTCCAGGTTGATTTCTTTCTTGAGCTGGCGAGCCAGGTCGCGAACCAGGCGCGGGAAGCGCCCGAAGACTTTCTTGATCGGCTGCATCCGGGTCTTCATGACCGCGGTCTGCAAGTCGGCCGTGACCACGTCGAGGTTCGACACGGCCTTGGACATGGCTTCGTCCTGGCTGTTGAGGCCCAGGCGCACCAGACGGTTACGCACCAGCACCAGTTCGCCGACCATGTTCATGATCTCGTCCAGGCGTGCGGTGTCGACCCGAACGGTGGTCTCGGCTTCGCTGGCCGGTTTTTCCGCTGGCGCAGCCGCCGGAGCCCGGGCTGGCGCCGCGGCAGCGGCAGCGGCAGGCTTGGCGGGCTCGGCCTTGGGTTCCGGTGCCTTGGCAGCGGGTTTGGGCGCAGCCTTGGCCGCCGGTGCCGCCGCAGTGGCGGCAGGCGCGGCAGACGCCGTACCGACTTCGCTGAACTTGCCCTTGCCATGCAGCTCATCGAGCAGCGATTCGAATTCGTGGTCGCTGATCAGATCGCTGCCAGCGGCAGCGGCGGCAGGCTTGGCCGGGGTCGGCGCCGAAGCGATGGCCGAATCCAGTGCGTCAACGGCAAAGGTGCCCTTGCCGTGCAACTGGTCGAGCAACGCTTCGAATTCGTCGTCGGTGATGTCGGAGCTGTCGCCCGCCGCTTTCGCGGCGACCGGTGCCGTCGGCGGGACGACCGCATCCGGCGCGAACTGGCCCTTGCCGTGAAGCTGGTCGAGCAGCGACTCGAACTCGGCATCGGTGATTTCATCGCTGCCAGCCCCGGCGGCTTGCGCAGCAGGTGCGACCTGAGCAGCCGGCGCCTCGGCCTCGGCCTTGACGGTATTCAGGGAGTCCAGCAGTTGTTCGAATTCGTTATCGGTGATGTCGCCCGATTCTTCGGCGACCGGCTCTTCAACCACCGCTTCGGCAACCGGCGCCGCTTCGTCAGCCGATTGCGGCTCGGCCAGGCGTGCCAGCGCGGCGAGCAACTCAGGGGTGGCAGGGGTGATCGGCGAGCGCTCGCGCACTTCGCTGAACATGCTGTTGACCGCATCCAGCGCTTCGAGCACCACGTCCATCAATTCCGAGTCAACGCGACGCTCACCCTTGCGCAGGATGTCGAACACGTTCTCGGCAATGTGACAGCACTCCACCAGCTCGTTGAGCTGGAGGAAGCCGGCGCCTCCTTTTACAGTGTGGAAACCGCGAAAAATTGCATTGAGCAAGTCTGCATCATCGGGTCGACTTTCCAGCTCGACCAGTTGCTCAGACAGTTGCTCTAGAATCTCGCCGGCCTCAACCAGGAAATCCTGAAGGATCTCTTCATCGGCGCCGAAGCTCATTAATGGCTGCTCCTAAAACAGGGCTAAAACTCAGAATCCAAGGCTGGACAGCAAATCGTCCACATCGTCCTGACCGGACATAACGTCTTCTCTTTTATCGGCATGAATTTGCGGACCTTCACCCTGAGAGAGATGTTTTTGTGGATCTTTTTCAGCAAGCATCGCTTCACGGTCGTGTTCGATGCCTGCAAAGCGGTCGACCTGGCTGGCCATCAACACCAGTTTGAGCAGGTTGCTTTCCACTTCGGTGACCAACTGGGTCACACGCTTGATTACCTGGCCGGTCAGGTCTTGATAGTCCTGGGCCAGCAGAATGTCGTTGAGGTTGCTTGCCACGGCGCGGTTCTCGGTGCTGCTGCGCGTCAGGAAACCGTCGACCCGGCGGGCCAGCTCCCGAAACTCTTCAGCACCGACTTCACGACGCATGAACCGGCCCCAGTCGGTGCTCAAGGCCTGGGCCTCTTCGCTCAGGCCATTGACCAGCGGCGTTGCGCTTTCCACCAGATCCATGGTGCGGTTGGCCGCGGCTTCGGTCAGCTTGACCACATACCCCAGGCGCTCGGTGGCGTCGGTGATCTGCGAGACTTCCTCGGCCTGCGGCATGTGCGGGTCGATCTGGAAATTGACAATCGCGCTGTGCAGTTCACGCGTGAGCTTGCCCACTTCCTGATACAGACCGCGGTCACGGGTCTGGTTGAGCTCATGGATCATTTGAACCGCATCGCCAAAGCGACCTTTTTCAAGGCTGTCGACCAGTTCGCGGGCATGTTTTTTCAGGGTCGATTCGAAATCGCCCATTGAAGATTCGTTGTCCATAGCTCCCCCGTGGCGCCGTTAACCGATGCGTTCGAAGATTTTTTCGATCTTCTCTTTCAACGCCTGGGCCGTGAAGGGTTTGACCACATAGCCGTTCACACCGGCCTGGGCCGCTTCGATGATCTGCTCGCGCTTGGCTTCGGCAGTGACCATCAACACCGGGAGATGCTTGAGTTTTTCGTCGGCACGCACCTGGCGCAGCAGGTCGATACCGGTCATGCCTGGCATGTTCCAGTCGGTGACCAGAAAATCGAAGTTGCCACTGTGCAACATCGGGAGCGCAGTGGTCCCGTCATCTGCTTCGGCCGTGTTGGTGAACCCAAGGTCACGCAACAGGTTTTTAATGATCCGCCGCATCGTTGAGAAGTCATCAACGATGAGGATTTTCATGTTCTTGTCCAATTCGACCTCCAAGCAGTCTTAAACGCGCCCAGCACCTGGACGCGCCATTTCAATCAATCCGGCACAACACTCGACAACGGTCTGGAGCACAACGGATGGAGACTGGCACAGCACCTGCCAGGCCAGCCTCGTCGCAGTGTCCCCACACTGCCTGTCAACGCGCTCGCCACTCCCCCAAACGCCCCCGCAAACGGGCCGCGCACTGGCTGTGTAACTGGCTGACCCGCGATTCGCTGACCCCCAGGACCTCACCGATTTCCTTGAGGTTCAGCTCTTCGTCGTAGTACAGCGCCAAGACCAGCCGCTCACGCTCCGGCAAATTGGCAATCGCATCCGCCAGCGCACTCTGGAAACGTTCATCTTCCAGGTCACGCGACGGCTCCATGTGAGCACTCGCGTTATCCTCGTGCAGCCCTTCGTGTTCGCCGTCCTGCAACAGGTCGTCGAAACTGAACAGGCGGCTGCCCAAGGTATCGTTCAAAATCCCGTAATAATCGTCGAGACTCAACTGGAGTTCGGCCGCAACTTCGTGATCTTTAGCGTCACGCCCGGTTTTAGCTTCAATTGCCCGAATCGCGTCACTGACCATGCGGGTATTGCGGTGCACCGAACGCGGCGCCCAATCGCCCTTGCGGACCTCATCGAGCATCGCCCCGCGAATGCGGATACCGGCATAGGTCTCGAAACTGGCACCTTTGCTGGCGTCGTATTTGTTCGACACTTCAAGCAGGCCGATCATGCCGGCCTGGATCAAGTCCTCGACCTGGACACTGGCCGGCAACCGCGCCAGCAAGTGGTAGGCAATACGCTTGACCAGTGGCGCATAACGCTCGATCAATTCGTACTGGGCGTCCCGTGCCGATTTTTTGTAGAGATGGTTGTAACCGCTGGCTGTCATAGCACGGGCCCTGCTGTTTGTTGCACAAGACGCTCGACGAAAAATTCCAGATGCCCGCGGGGGTTGGCCGGCAGTGGCCAGGTATCGACCTTCTGGGCGATCGCCTTGAACGCCAGCGCGCATTTGGAACGTGGAAAAGCTTCATAAACGGCGCGTTGCTTCTGGACGGCCTTGCGTACGCTTTCGTCGTACGGCACGGCGCCGACGTATTGTAGGGCGACGTCCAGGAAGCGATCGGTGACCTTGGTCAACTTGGCGAACAGGTTGCGCCCTTCCTGCGGGCTCTGGGCCATATTGGCCAGGACGCGGAAGCGGTTCATGCCATAGTCGCGGTTCAGCAGTTTGATCAGGGCGTAGGCATCGGTGATGGACGTCGGTTCGTCGCAGACCACCAGCAGCACTTCCTGGGCGGCGCGGACGAAACTGACGACCGAGTCGCCGATGCCGGCCGCGGTGTCGATCACCAGCACATCGAGGTTGTCGCCGATGTCGCTGAAGGCCTGGATCAGGCCCGCGTGCTGGGCCGGGGTCAGGTGAACCATGCTCTGGGTGCCGGAGGCAGCCGGCACGATGCGAATCCCGCCAGGTCCCTGCAGCAGCACGTCGCGCAGTTCGCAACGGCCCTCGATCACGTCCGCCAGGGTGCGTTTGGGGGTAAGCCCCAGCAGCACGTCGACGTTCGCCAGGCCCAGGTCGGCGTCCAGCAGCATGACCCGTCGGCCAAGCTCTGCCAGAGCCAGGGACAAGTTCACTGACACGTTAGTCTTCCCGACGCCACCTTTGCCGCCGGTCACCGCGATCACCTGTACGGGATGCATGCTGCCCATGTTCGTTCTTTACCTTGTCTTCTTAGACGGAGGCCACATTACTGGCTGCGCGTTCGCATAAGGAACAATGCATGGCAGACCATCGATGTAGGTACAAAAAATATTCATGATTACCTCAGCCGACCTGCTTGGTCGGGCTGTGGTAGATGTCAGCGAACATGTCAGCCATGGCTTCTTCGCTGGGTTCTTCCTGCATTTGCACACTCACGGCACGGCTGACCAGTTGATGACGGCGCGGCAGATGCAAATCATCCGGGATCCGCGGCCCATCGGTCAGGTAGGCCACCGGCAGTTCATGACCGATCGCCAGGCTCAACACCTCGCCCAGGCTTGCCGTTTCGTCCAGCTTAGTCAGGATGCAGCCAGCCAGTCCGCAGCGTTTGTAGCTGTGGTATGCGGCGGTTAGAACCTGTTTCTGGCTGGTGGTTGCCAACACGAGATAATTTTTTGACTTGATACCGCGTCCGGCCAGGCTTTCGAGCTGCATGCGCAGGGCCGGATCGCTGGCTTGCAGGCCGGCGGTATCGATCAGCACGACGCGTTTGCGCAGCAGCGGCTCCAGCGCCTGGGCCAGGGATTGGCCCGGATCCACATGGGTCACCGACACATTGAGGATCCGGCCCAGGGTCTTGAGTTGTTCCTGGGCACCGATGCGGAAACTGTCCATGCTCACCAGGGCGATGCTCTGGGCGCCGTACTTGAGTACATAGCGGGCGGCGAGCTTGGCCAGGGTGGTGGTCTTGCCCATGCCGGCAGGACCGACCATGGCAATCACCCCGCCCTCCTCCAGCGGCTCGACTTCCGGCGTGGCGATCATCCGCGCCAGGTGCGCCAGCAACATGCGCCAGGCCTGGCGAGGCTCTTCGATACCATTGATCAGCGCCAGCAGGTCCCGGGACAACGGGCCGGACAAGCCGATGCGTTGCAGGCGACGCCACAGGTTGGCCTGGGCCGGACGGCTGCCTTGCAGTTGGTTCCAGGCCAGGGAGCCGAGCTGGACTTCCATCAGCTCGCGCAGGCTGTTGAGCTCGAAGCGCATCGAGTCCAGGGCGCGCGGGTCGAGCCCGCGGGCAGGCGCGGCGGGTGCCGGCTCCGGACGACGCGGTTCGGCCTGGGCCTGCTCGATCAGCGGCTCGGCAGCGGTCAACGGCAGGCCGGCGGTCAGCGGCTGACCGGCGAACAATTGACGATTGGTGCCCGCGGCACCCTCGCCTTCGCTGCTGCGCAGGCTCAGTTCGGCCTGGGCGCTGGCGATGCGCGACTGGGTCTTGCGCAGCTCGTCTTCGAGTTCCATGTTCGGAACCCGCGGGGCCAGCGCAGACAGTTTGTAATCCAGGGCCGCCGTCAGCTCGACACCGCCGGCGATACGACGGTTGCCAATGATGGCTGCTTCAGCGCCCAGCTCGTCACGAACCAGTTTCATGGCCTGACGCATGTCGGCGGCGAAAAAACGCTTCACTTGCATAAACCACTACCTCAGCCGTTGGGCCCTACTGTCGCAACGATGGTCACTTGCTTGTTGTCCGGTATTTCCTGGTACGCCAGCACATGCAGCCCCGGGACCGCGAGGCGACCGAATCGCGAGAGCATCGCGCGAATCGGACCGGCCACCAGCAGGATCACCGGTTGGCCTTGCATCTCCTGCCGCTGGGCTGCTTCGATCAGCGAACGCTGCAGCTTCTCGGCCATGCTTGGCTCCAGCAGAACACCCTCTTCCGAGCCTTGTCCTGCCTTCTGCAGACTATTGAGCAATATCTGTTCCAACCTTGGCTCCAAGGTGATCACAGGCAGCTCAGACTCAGTGCCTACAATGCTTTGGACGATTGCGCGGGACACACCGACCCGAACCGCAGCCACCAAGGCGGCGGTATCTTGACTCTTGGAGGCGTTGTTGGCGATGGCCTCGGCGATACTGCGTATGTCGCGCACGGGCACTTGTTCGGCCAGCAGCGCCTGCAGCACCTTGAGCAACTGCGACAGCGAAACCACGCCCGGCACCAGCTCTTCAGCCAGCTTCGGCGAGCCTTTGGCCAGCACTTGCAGGAGTTGCTGGACTTCTTCGTGGCCGATCAGCTCGCTGGAGTGCTTGTACAGGATCTGGTTCAAGTGGGTCGCCACCACGGTACTGGCGTCCACCACGGTATAACCGAGGGACTGGGCCTGGGCCCGCTGGCTGATTTCGATCCACACCGCTTCCAGGCCGAAAGCCGGATCCTTGGCGGTGATGCCGTTGAGGCTGCCATAGACCTGGCCAGGGTTGATCGCCAATTCGCGGTCGGGGTAGATCTCGGCTTCGGCCAGGATCACCCCCATCAAGGTCAGGCGATAGGCGCTCGGCGCCAGGTCGAGGTTGTCGCGAATGTGTACGGTGGGCATCAGGAAGCCAAGGTCCTGGGAGAGCTTCTTGCGCACGCCCTTGATCCGCGCCAGCAACTGCCCACCCTGGTTACGGTCGACCAAGGGAATCAGGCGATAGCCGACTTCCAGGCCGATCATGTCGATCGGGGTCACGTCATCCCAGCCCAGCTCCTTGGTTTCCATGGCGCGGGCCGGCGACGGCAGCAACTCCTGCTGACGCTTGACCTCTTGCAGGGCCTGGACTTTCTGCACGTTCTGCTTCTTCCAGAACAGGTAGGCACCACCCGCGGCGGCGGCGGCCATGGTCAGGAAGGAAATGTGCGGCATCCCCGGCACCAGGCCCATCACGGCCATCAGGCCGGCGGCAACGGCCAGGGCCTTGGGCGAGGCGAACATCTGCCGACCGATCTGCTTGCCCATGTCTTCGGAGCCCGAAGCACGGGTCACCATGATCGCGGCCGCTGTGGATAACAACAGTGATGGCAATTGCGCCACCAAACCGTCACCAATGGTCAGCAAGGCGTAGACCCTGCCGGCGTCGCCAAACGACATGTTGTGCTGGAAGATGCCGACAGCCATGCCGCCGATCAGGTTGATGAACAGAATCAGCAGGCCGGCGATGGCGTCACCGCGCACGAATTTGCTGGCACCGTCCATGGAACCGTAGAACTCGGCTTCCTGGGCCACTTCCAGGCGACGCAGCTTGGCCTGGCTCTGGTCGATGAGACCGGCGTTGAGGTCGGCGTCGATCGCCATCTGCTTGCCGGGCATCGCATCGAGGGTGAAACGCGCGCTCACCTCGGAAATCCGCCCGGCACCCTTGGTCACCACGACGAAGTTGATGATCATCAAGATGGCGAAGACCACGATACCGACCACGTAGTTACCGCCGATCACCACCTCACCGAAGGCCTGGATCACCTTACCGGCGGCGGCGTGCCCGTCCTGGCCGTGGAGCATCACCACGCGGGTGGACGCCACGTTCAGCGCCAGGCGCAGCAGCGTGGCCACCAGCAGGATGGTCGGGAAGACGGCAAAATCCAGTGGCCGCAGGGCGTAGACGCATACCAGCAGCACGACGATCGACAGGGCGATGTTGAACGTGAAGAACACGTCCAGCAGGAACGGCGGCACCGGCAGCATCATCATGGCAAGCATGACCAGCAGCAACAGCGGCACGCCCAGATTACCCCGGCTGAGGTCTACGACATTGCTGCGCGCAGTGCTGAATAACTGTGAGCGATCCACCGATTTTCCCCGTTCCTGTGAAGCAAACTTTTGACGCCCGAAGGGGGCGCAAACGGGGTATTGCAAGAAGCCTTCCAACTTGCAGCCAACATTCGCAACAGCATGCATTCAGCCGGGGTTCAACTCACCGGTTGGTCACTGCGCTGTCAGTATCTGCTGCGGTGTGATCGGGCCAAAATCCAGTTTCCAGCCCCTGACATAACGCGTCCCCCTGTACATTTGCTGACCATCGACTTCCACCCGGTCTTCGCTCGTGTACGTGAACACCACCATCGAAGTCGGCGCCTTGGTATCGGACAAAGGTTGTTCAGGCGCGTTTATCTGGTGGCCCTCCATCACGTTGAGCGCCCATTGGAACCGAATGATCGGGAGATCCGCGATCGTGATGAGCCGCTGGGGGTCCTCCCATCGAAAATCCGTACGCGCGGCCAGCCTCAATTTACCGTCAAGGATCTGGAAAATCGGTTTGTGATAACGCTGCTCCATGACCCCACTCGACCACCCGTCAAAATAGCTGTCAGCACCGGTGAAAATATGAAACAGCACCTCGTTGCTGGTGATTTTTCCTGCCTGATCAGCGAAGTAATCGTAGGAGATGTGGTAAGCCAGGCCTTCCAATTCCGGCCGAATGGCATTGATCTCATTCTCCAGATAACTGGGCACGTACTTGTTTGCCGCGGCCTTGAAGCGCGCGAAATCGAGTGCCAGGTCAAACGTGAACGCACAAGCGATAGCCCGTTCGCCGAAATTGGCTTCGACCACCCCCGTCACAAACTCCAGCGCCATGCCTCCAAGATTCTTGTATTCGCGCATTGTCATGTCATACCCCTGGGTTGAGTGAGCATCCAGAAGCATTACATGGCTAGAGAAAACAGCTGTCTACTGTCAGGACTGACAGGTACAGGGCACACCAAGCGCCCGTCGCAGGCCGGGACGGAGGCCTGACTCAGGAATCGCGGCGCAAATCCGGCGGGATCGGCAGGTCCTTGAGCGGTTCGGGGCGCTTGCCCTTGCCCGCGCGGTGCTGGCGGATCTGGTAGACATAGGCCAATACCTGGGCCACGGCCAGGTACAGGCCTCCAGGGATTTCCTGGTCGAGTTCGGTGGAGTAGTAAATCGATCGCGCCAGTGCCGGGGACTCGAGCAGCATCACCTCATTGGCCACGGCGATCTCACGGATCTTCAGCGCCAGGAAGTCACTGCCCTTGGCCAGCAACACGGGCGCGTTGCCTTTTTCAGGGTCGTACTTGAGGGCGACGGCGTAGTGAGTCGGGTTGGTGATGACCACATCGGCATCGGGGATGGCCGCCATCATCCGCCGCTGGGAGACCTCGCGCTGCAATTGACGGATACGCTGCTTGACCTCCGGCTTGCCCTCCGCGTCCTTGTGCTCGTCGCGCACTTCCTGCTTGGTCATCATCAGCTTCTGCTTGCTCTGATACAGCTGGATCGGCACGTCGATGGCCGCGATCAGGATCAGGCCGCAAGCCATCCACAACGTACTCCAGCCCACCAACTGCACGCTGTGGATAATCGCCTGCTCCAGCGGCTCGTGAGCAATGCGCAGCAGATCGTCGATGTCGGCCTGCAACACCGTCAGCGCGACGAACAGGACCAGCAGGAATTTCCCAAACGCCTTGAGCAACTCCATCAGCGCCGTGGTGGAAAACATGCGCTTGAGACCGGCGGCCGGGTTCATCCGGCTGAACTTGGGAGCCAGGCTGCCGGCAGCGAACAACCAGCCGCCCAGGGAAATCGGGCCGATGAGAGCAGCCAGCAGCAAGCAGATCAAGACCGGCTGCACCGCCAGGATCGCGATCTTGCCCGAGTGCAGCAGATGCTGGGACATGGCCCCCGGAGACAGCAGCACCTCGCGGGGCAGGGAGAAATTCAGGCGCATGATTTCCAGCAGGTCCAGGGCCAACCCGCCGCCATAAATCAGCAACCCACCCGCCCCGGCCAGCATGATCGCCAGCGTGTTGAGCTCCTTGGAGCGGGCGGTCTCGCCCTTTTCCCGGGACTCGCGCAGGCGCTTTTCCGTGGGGTCTTCTGTCTTGTCCTGACCACTCTCGCTCTCGGCCATGGTTCAGCGTGCCTGTGCCATGTCGCGTAAAAGCTGCAAGGCCTGGGTGGCCAGCGGCTGATACTGATTGAGGATATCCCCCAGGCTGACCCAGAAAATCACCATGCCCAGCACGAGGGTGAGCGGGAAGCCAATGGAGAAAATATTCAATTGCGGCGCCGCGCGGGTCATCACGCCAAACGCGATGTTGACCACCAGCAACGCGGTGATCGCCGGCAATACCAGCACCATCGCCGCACCCAGAACCCAGCCGAGCTTGCCGGCGATTTCCCAGAAGTGATTGACCAGGAACGCACTGCCCACCGGCATGGTGGTAAAGCTCTCGGTCAACACCTCGAACACCACCAGATGCCCATTCATGGCGAGGAACAACAGCGTCACCAGCATCGTCAGGAACTGACCGATCACCGCCGTCGTCACGCCATTGGTGGGGTCGACCATGGACGCGAAGGCCATGCCCATCTGGATCGAAATGATTTGCCCGGCCACCACGAAAGCCTGAAAGAACAGCTGCAGCGAGAAGCCCATCAAGGCACCGATGAGAATTTGCTCGGCCACCAGCATCAGCGCGCTGAGGTCCAGGGCATTGACCGGCGGCATCGGGGGTAGCCCGGGCGCGATGACCACTGTGATCGCCAGGGCGAAATACAAGCGCACACGCCGGGGCACCAGGGTCGTGCCGAAGACCGGCATGCTCATCAGCACCGCGGTGACACGAAACAAGGGCAGGATGAACGATGCCACCCAGGAACTGATCTGGGTGTCCGTCAGCGCGAGCATCGACATGGGGTCAGCCGATCAACTGCGGAATACTGCCGTACAGCTGCAGGATGTATTCCATGAAGGTTTGTACCATCCAGGGGCCGGCGACGATCAACGTCACCAGCATCACCAGCAGGCGCGGCAGGAAGCTCAAGGTCTGTTCGTTGATCTGGGTCGCGGCCTGGAACATCGCCACCAGCAACCCCACCAGCAGGCTGGGGATCACCAGGATGGCAACCATCATGGTCGTCAGCCAGAGCGCTTCACGGAACAGGTCTACCGCTACTTCAGGCGTCATATCGTCCTACCCGCACAAAAGGCCTAAACACCGCCGAAACTGCCCGCCAGCGTACCGATGATCAACGCCCAGCCGTCCACCAGCACAAACAGCATGATCTTGAACGGCAGGGAAATGATCAGCGGCGACAGCATCATCATACCCATGGCCATCAGCACGCTGGCGACCACCAGGTCGATGATCAGGAACGGGATGAAAATCATGAAACCGATCTGGAACGCGGTTTTCAGCTCGGACGTCACGAACGCTGGCACCAGGATGGTCAGTGGCGCCTGGTCGGCACTGGGGATGTCGGTGCGCTTGGACAGGCGCATGAACAGCTCCAGGTCACTGCTGCGGGTCTGGGCCAGCATGAAATCCTTGATCGGCACCTGAGCCTTGGCCACGGCATCCTGGGCAGTGATTTTTTCTGCCAGGTAGGGTTGCAGCGCATCCTGGTTCACCCGATCGAACACGGGCGCCATGATGAACATGGTCAGGAACAGCGCCATGCCGGTGAGGATCTGGTTCGAGGGGGTCTGTTGCAGGCCCAGGGCCTGGCGCAGGATCGAAAAGACAATGATGATGCGGGTGAAACTGGTCATCAGCATGACGAACGCCGGAATGAAACTCAGCGCGGTCATGATCAGCAGGATCTGCAGGCTGACCGAGTATTCCTGGGCCCCTTCGGCGTTGGTCCCCAGGGTGATCGCCGGGATCGACAGCGGGTCGGCGGCGAACGCCAACGGTGCGGCCAGCATCAGGGCCAATGCCAACAGAATGCGCAACGGCATTACTTTTTATCCTTCTGGTCTTTCCCCAGCAGCTCCATGAGGCGCTGGGCAAATTCGGGGCTGGCCGGCTCGGTGGAGGGTACCTGCACCGGCTCCTTGAGGACGTGCAAGGCGGTGATGGTGCCCGGGCTCAAGCCCAGCAGGATCTGCTCGTTGCCGACCTGCACCAGCACCAGCCGGTCGCGCGGCCCGAGCGCGCGCGAACCGACGATGTCGATGACCTGGCCCTTGCCGGTCGGTCCCGCCTGTTGCACGCGGCGCAACAACCAGGCGAGAAAGAAGATCAAGCCCAGCACCAACAGCAAACCGAGCACCAGTTGCGCCAGTTGCCCGGCGACCCCGCTGCCTGCCGCCGGCGCAACGGCCGCCGTGGCAACCGGTTCGGCCGCCAGCACGCTCAATGGCAGCATCGACGCTGCGGCGAAGAAACCTTTCACTCAGCGCAGCTTCTTGATGCGTTCGCTCGGGCTGATCACGTCCGTCAGGCGAATGCCGAACTTCTCGTTGACCACCACCACTTCGCCATGGGCGATCAAGGTGCCGTTGACCAGCACGTCGAGCGGCTCGCCGGCCAGGCGGTCCAGCTCGATCACCGAGCCCTGGTTGAGCTGCAGCAGGTTGCGAATGTTGATATCGGTGCTGCCCACTTCCATGGAGATGGATACCGGGATGTCGAGGATCACATCCAGGTTCGGCCCATCCAGCGTGACTGGCTCGTTGCTCTTGGGCACGCTGCCGAACTCTTCCATCGTCAGGCGGCTGGACCCCTGATTGCCGCTATCGGCGGCCAGCAAGGCATCGATATCAGCCTGCCCGGCGTCGCCGGTTTCTTCCAGGGCCGCAGCCCATTCGTCGGCCAGCGCCTGGTCATCCTGGGTATTCATATCGTCAGCCATCATTTGTCCTCGGCGGGCAAAAATCAGTAAAAAACGTAAAATCCGTTACAAACTTAAGAAGTTGACACCGCTCAGCGGCGTTCGATCGGCTCGATCACCTGCAACGCCAGGTTGCCTTTGTGAGAGCCCATCTTGACCTTGAAGGCCGGCACGCCATTGGCGCGCATGATCATATCTTCCGGCATCTCGACGGGGATGATGTCCCCCGGCTGCATGTGCAGGATGTCCCGCAGACGCAGTTGGCGCCGGGCGACCGTCGCGCCGATCGGTACATCGACATCGAGCACGTCCTGGCGCAAGGCGTTGATCCAGCGTTCGTCCTGGTCGTCGAGGTCCGACTGGAAACCGGCGTCGAGCATTTCGCGCACCGGCTCGATCATCGAATACGGCATGGTCACGTGCAGGTCGCCGCCACCGCCATCGAGTTCGATGTGGAAGGTCGAGACCACGATGGCTTCGCTCGGCCCGACGATGTTGGCCATGGCCGGGTTCACTTCCGAGTTGATGTACTCGAAGTTCACTTCCATGATCGCCTGCCAGGCCTCCTTCAAATCGATGAAGGCCTGTTCCAGCACCATGCGCACCACCCGCAGCTCGGTCGGGGTGAATTCACGCCCTTCGATCTTGGCATGACGACCGTCACCACCAAAGAAGTTGTCCACCAGCTTGAACACCAGCTTGGCGTCGAGGATGAACAACGCGGTGCCGCGCAACGGCTTGATCTTCACCAGGTTGAGGCTGGTGGGCACGTACAACGAATGCACGTACTCGCCGAACTTCATCACCTGCACGCCGCCGACAGCCACGTCGGCCGAGCGGCGCAGCATGTTGAACATGCTGATGCGAGTGTACCGGGCGAAACGCTCGTTGATCATTTCCAGGGTCGGCATGCGTCCGCGAACGATGCGATCCTGGCTGGTCAGGTCGTAGCTTTTGACGCTGCCCGGTTCAGCAGCGTTTTCGGTCTGTACCAGACCATCGTCGACACCATGCAACAGCGCGTCGATTTCGTCCTGGGACAGCAGGTCCTGCACGGCCATGTCGTGTTCCTACTGCAATACGAAGTTAGTGAAGAGCAACTGTTCGATCACCACTTTGCCGAGCTCTTTCTGAGCCACTTCCTGCACGCTGGCCGTGGCTTTCTGGCGCAGCATTTCCTGGCCGACGGGCGTGGCCAAGGTGTCGAAACTCTGTCCGGAAAAGAGCATCACCAGGTTATTGCGGATCAGTGGCATGTGTACCCGCAGCGCTTCCAGGTCAGCCTGGTTGCGACCCTGCAGAGTAATGCTGACCTGCATGTAGCGTTGACGACCGTTCACGGTGTAGTTGGCCACGAAGGCGGGCGCCATCGGTTCGAAAATCGCCGGCTGCTTGCCCACCGGCGCAGCCTCGACCGCCACTGCCGGCTTGCTTTGAGCGCTGTGCATGAAATACCAGGTCGCCCCCACGGACACGCCGATCGCCAGGAGCAAACCCACCACGATCATGATGATCAGCTTGAGTTTGCCTTTGGTTGCAGGGTCTTTTACAGCTGCTGCTTCACTCTTCGCCATGCCAATAATCCGTCACTAATCGGGGTTTTCACTGTTGCACGGCAAGGCAGGAGCAAGTGTTATGCCAGAAGTGTCGGTACTTGGGATGACGGGCAGATACGCTCTTCAGTCCCCATGAAACCAATGTGGGAGCGAGCTTGCTCGCGATAGCGATGAACCAGCCCCTGCAAGGATGACTGACAATCGGCTATCGCGAGCAAGCTCGCTCCCACAGGGGTGAGCATCGTTGGATCAGGCGTAGTAGTCCACCGCGCTGGTGCCAATGACGCTGGTCGTGCTGGCGGCCACTTCAGCGATGCCGGCCGGGCCTGCTTCCTCTGCTGAATCCACCCGCCCGCCAGATGTCGTCGTACGTCCGGCCCGGGCCTGCTGCTGGGCTTGCTGCTCCTGGTTCTGCGAACCCCGGGATTGATCCGACACGCTGACGTCGACCTGGCCCATGCCCTGCTGGCTAAAACTGTCCCGCAGGCGATGCAACTGGCCTTCGAGGGCTTCACGAACGCCGGAGTGGGCGCTCATGAACGTGACCTGGGTCTGCTGGTCCGGAACCATGTTCACCCGGATATCCAGGCGTCCGAGCTCCGCAGGCTGCAATTGGATGTCGGCCGCCTTGAGATTGACACTGGACAGGTACATCACCCGGTTGACCACCTCTTCGGTCCAACCGCTCTGATTCATCGCGATAGGTTGGTTGACTGGCACTGCGTTGGCGGTTTTGGGTGTAGCGGCCTGGGTCAGTGCGGCCAGGCGGTTGGCGAAATCATCCACGCGGGTGTCGCTGGACGCGGCGCCCAGGTCCTTGAGGCCTTCGCTGATCAAGCCGCCGAAAGCCTTGTCGCCCCCCTGGCTACCGGATTCGGTACTGTTTTGATCGGCTTGCACGCTGAGCATGCTGGCCATACCGGCGGCAAAGGTCTGCGCTGACGTTGGCTCACCGTCGAGCGACACCGGGGCAGCGCTCTTGGGCTGCGCCTGGCTGGTGGCGGAAACATGACCACCCTGCTCCATCGCCAAGCGCAAGGCGGGCAATGCGTCGAGAGGGTCGGCTTCCGGGTCGAAGGCTGGATCGACGACCGGGGCTGCTGGCTGGGCCGCGGCGGCCAAAGGGACAACGGGCGCCGCGACTGCCGTGGCGACCGGGGCCTCAGCCGTGACCGCCACGGGGGCAGGTTCCGCCGGAGCTGTCGCGACCGGCACCGTCATGTCCGGCAGCACACCAGGATCAAGGCTCGGATCGACCGGCGCCGCATCCGCCACGGGCGTTTCAGCCGAGTCGGCGCTGGTATCGCTGGCGGCCTTGTCGTCGGTGCTGGCTGGTTTGTCCGCGGGCAAGGGTTTGCCGCTAACGGCAACCGTCGGTTCCGGGGCGGCAGGGCTTTCGTTGCCGGTGTCTTTTTTGACGGTGTTATCGGCGGCCTTGTCGCGCGCCGATTTCACCACAGGCTCCGGGGCCGCCGCCGCTTTGGCAGGCGCCTGCTTGGCGAAGACTTGAGCGAAGCTGGAGGCTCTATCCCCGAGGTCCGGGGCCGCTGCCGGCGAATTGACGGCGACCTTGGGCTTGGCCTGGACAGAGGCCTGAAGCAGTGAATTGGGGGTAACGGGCATAAAAAGGTCTCCGCTGCACTGGAATCATAGGTACAGTCGAGACTAAACAATGCAAGGCACGGGCCAACGTTTGCGTGGCCGTCAAATCTCAGCAGTGGAAGCCTTCACGCTCCTCCCGGCAAAGCTTGCGGACATGGGCGAACTCGCTGTCGATTTCGTTGACCAGATTTTCGATACCGCCCAGTGACGGCTGCTTGGCACGCTGTTCCAGTTCGCCGCACAGCTCGGCCAGACGGATGGCGCCCATGTTGCTGCTGCTGCCCTTGAAGCTGTGGGCGGTGGCGCTCAATTTCTCAGCGTCCCGCGCTTCATGCAGCACGCGCAGGCGAGCCTCGGAGTCGTTGAGGAACGTATCCAGCAACTCCAGATACCCCTCCTCCATGACTTCCTTCAACGTGCTGAGCACGTCGCGGTCCAGATGAATCTCGTTCACTTGTTCGCTCCCTGATCAAGAATAGCGCCAATTATGCCAGAGCCTCCCAGAAAAACTCCACGCGCGCACTACGACCATCGTCTGACCAGCAGGCCTGATGGCTCAACTGGCGCACCAGGCTCACGCCACGCCCCGACAACCGATCACTGTCCACGGGCCGTGCCAGCACCCGGGCGACATCGAAACCCTCGCCGCTGTCTTCAACCTCGATGGCCAGGCGACCACCCTCGCCGTTTGGCGAAACGTGCAAGTGCACCCGCACGTAACCGTCACTCAGTTCATCCAGGCGCGTATTGCGCTCGCTGTAGTAGCGAGCAAAACCCGCCGCATCACACTTGAGGCTCGAGTCGAGCCCCAGCACCCCGTGATCCAGGGCATTGGAATAGAGCTCAGACATGACGCTATAAAGGGCGCCACTCTGCGCCCTGAGCCCATGGACCTCAAGCAGCAACTGCAACAGGTAGGGCATCGGGTTGAAGCGCTTGAGGGTCTGCGCCCGGAACTCGAAGCTCACCGACCAGTCCAGTGGGCTGGACTGTCCACTATCGGAATAGACCGGTGGCGGCGGATTGAGTTGTGTCGGTGCGACCAGCCGCACCTCGACCATGCTGAAGTCGTCACGGGCCTCACCGCGAAAATCCCGCAGGGCCTGCTGGATGTCCTCAAAAAGACAGTCAGGTTCACGGTTGGCCGAAAACACCTGCTGCAACCGCTCCACGCCAAACGGCTGGTCATCGCGGTCACTGGTCTCTATTACGCCATCGGACAACAGGAACACCCGGTCTCCCAGCGACATCGAATGCACTTCGGTGCGGTCATCGAACAAGTGCGGCGTGAGCACGCCCAACGGCAAGTGCCGCGCCGGCAACGGCGTACGCTCGCCGCTGAGGCTGTCATGCAGGTAACCATCGGGCATGCCACCGTTCCAGATTTCCACCGTGCAACGCTGGAAACTGAGGCACAACAGCGTTGCACAACAGAACATGTCCACCGGCAGGATGCGCTTGAGCTTGGCATTCATCTCCCGCAGGATCTGCGCCAGGCCGTAGCCCTTGGCCGTCATCCCGTAGAACACTTCCGCCAGCGGCATCGCCCCGACCGCCGCCGGCAAACCGTGCCCGGTGAAATCCCCCAGCAAGACGTGCATGTCGCCAGCCGGGTTGAACGCGGCCAGCAGCAAGTCGCCATTGAACAAGGCGTAAGGTGATTGCAGGTAGCGGATGTTCGGCGCGCTCAGGCAGCCGGAGTGGGCGATCTTGTCGAACACGGCCTTGGCGACCCGTTGTTCGTTGAGCAGGTAGTCATGGTGCCGGGCGATCTGGTCGCGCTGCTCCACCACCGTGGCCTGCAACCGGCGCAAGCGGTCCATGGCCTTGATCTTGGCTGCCAGGATCACCTGGTTATAGGGCTTGGCCAGGAAGTCGTCGCCGCCCGCTTCCAGGCAACGGGCCAGGCCTTCGCTCTCAGTCAGGGAGGTGAGGAAAATGATCGGGACCAATTGGTCCCCAGCCAGTTGCTTGATTCTCTGCGCAGCTTCGAAGCCGTCCATCACGGGCATCATCGCGTCCATCAGCACCAGATGCGGACGCTGCTCCAGGTAGACGTCGACCGCTTCGGCGCCATTGGCCGCGGTAAGCACGTGGTGACCCTGGCGGCGGACAATGGTCGACAACAGCAGTCGATCAGCGGCACTGTCTTCGGCAATCAGGACCGTCAGTGACTCCGACGACGATTGCATGGCGATCAACTGATGTCGAACAGCTTGTCGAAATTGGAGATCGCGAGGATTTTCTTGACGTCGGAGCTGCTGTTGACGACCCGGATATCCGACTCATCGCCGCCAGCATGATCGCGCAACAGCAGGAGCATGCCCAAGGCGGAACTGTCGAGATAAGTGGCGTCTTTCAAATCCACCACGACGGATCCTGGCAATGGATCGAGCCGCTCATACGCCTCACGAAACTCTTGATGCCGACCGAAATCGAATCGACCCTTGATCGAAATCGTCAATTTCTGCCTATCGGGGGATACTTCGGTAACGACTGACATGATCGGCTTCCTTGTCATGGACATACGTGTACAAGGTGTAGCATCTGGTAAAGGTCTGAGCAAGGTTTTGCCTAGTTCATACGACAAAATCCTGGTTTCGCATCAATAAGGATTCTGGCGTGGCAGGCGCTGGGACAGCTCATCGAGCAGTTTCTGTTCGCGCTTGTCTTCCAACTGTCGCGCCTCATCGATATAGCGCTGCACCAGTTTGCGCAACCCTTCGACCCGGGCAAACGCCTCTTGCCAGCTCTGGCGAGCCTTCTCCAGGTTGTTCTGGTGCCAGACCAGGCTCTGGCGCTGCTGGTCGATGGCGGTACCCAGCTGCGCCAGGAACCCCTGGTAACCCAGCAACCATTGCCCGGACACCCCGTGGCTGCCCCGGGCAATCCACTGCTCCTGGTATTCGAGTCGAAAGTTCTCCAGGTCTGCCAGCTTGCTCTCGGCAACGGCCACTTGCCCCTGGAAATACGCCAGCCGCTGGACGGCGGTCTTCTCGGCCTTTTCCGCCATGTCCACCACCGGTGCCAGGCGCGCCGCACGACTCGTGGCCATGGCCGGTTACGTGCCTGAGACCGGGGCGAAAATAGTCTGCAAGTGCGCCTCGCTGGCGCCCATGCCGATGTTGTCGTTCAAGCTTTGGCGCAGGTAGACGGCCATGGCCGGGTAAAGACTGATGGCGGTGTCGGTCTCGCGGTCACCGCCGGGCACATAGGCACCGACGCTGATCAGGTCACGGCTTTGCTGATAGCGCGACCAGTACTGCTTGAACTGCTGGGCCCGTTTCATGTGTTCGGCACTGATCACCGACGGCATGACCCGGCTGATGGAAGCCTCGATGTCGATGGCCGGGTAGTGACCTTCTTCGGCCAGGCGCCTGGACAGCACGATGTGACCGTCCAGCACACCCCGGGCCGAGTCGGCGATGGGGTCTTGCTGGTCGTCACCTTCGGACAGCACGGTATAGAACGCGGTGATCGAGCCGCCACCCTTTTCCGCATTGCCGGCGCGCTCCACCAGTTTCGGCAGCTTGGCGAAGACCGAAGGCGGATAGCCCTTGGTCGCCGGCGGTTCGCCAATGGCCAGGGCGATTTCCCGCTGGGCCTGGGCGAAGCGGGTCAGCGAATCCATCAGCAACAGGACGTTCTTGCCCTTGTCGCGGAAATACTCGGCGATGCGCGTGCAATACATGGCAGCCCGCAGCCGCATCAACGGCGCATCGTCCGCTGGCGAAGCCACTACCACCGAACGCTTGAGCCCTTCCTCGCCGAGGATGTGCTCGATGAATTCCTTGACCTCACGGCCCCTCTCACCGATCAGCCCCACCACGATGATGTCGGCTTCGGTGAAGCGGGTCATCATGCCCAACAGCACACTCTTACCCACCCCGGTACCGGCAAACAGGCCCAGGCGTTGGCCGCGACCGACCGTCAATAAACCGTTGATGCAACGGATACCCACGTCCAGCGGCACGCTGATGGGGTCACGCTTGAGGGGGTTGATCGTCGGGCCGTCCATCGGCACCCAATCCTCGGCCTTCATGCCGCCCTTGCCGTCCAGCGCGCGCCCGGCCCCGTCCAGCACACGCCCGAGCATGCTCATGCCCATGGGCAAGCGACCATTGTCGGCCAGGGGCACGACGCGCGCGCCCGGTGCGATACCGGCGACGCTGCCCACCGGCATCAAGAAGACCTTGCTGCCGGAGAAGCCCATGACTTCGGCTTCGACCTGTACCGGGTGGTAGCTGTCGTCGTTGATCACCATGCAGCGGCTACCCATGGCGGCACGCAGGCCCTCGGCTTCAAGGGTCAGGCCGACCATGCGCAGCAGGCGACCTTCCAGGATCGGTTGGCCGGCCAGTTCACTGGCCTCGGCGTAGCTGCCCAGGCGCTTGCCGAAGCTGGTTCGCTCAAGGCGCATCGCGGTTGTCCGGTACAGAAGCGTCCAATTCAGGCACCTCCAGCTCCACATCGGCCGGCGCGGCATCGGCACTGATCTGCGGATCGTCCGGCAACTCCAAGCTCAGGTCGGCGGCGGCCGGATGCAGGGCCTGTTCGTGCAGTTGGTCGAACAATTTGGCCATGATCTGGCTGATGCGGGTTTCAACGGTGGCGTCGATGCGGCTGTGTTCGGTTTCCACCCGGCAACCACCCGGCAGCAGCGCCGCGTCCTCGACGATGCGCCAGGTTTCTTCATGGCGCTCGCGCAGGGCCTTGACCAGTTCGAAGTCCTGGGGATTGATGTACAGCCGCACGTTACCCACGCCCAACGGCAACAACTTGAGCGCCTCACGCATGACGTGTTCGATCTGGCTCGAATCGATGGCCAGTTCGCGCTGGATCACTTGCTTGGCGATGTGTTGCACCAGGCCCACCAGGGATTTCTCGATCTGGGTGTCCTGCTCGGCGATGGGGTCGAACAGGTTGAGCATCAGCGATTCCAACGCACGGAGCTTGGCCGTCAGCGCCACATCGGCTTCCTGGCGAACCTTGAGCGTGGTGCTGTGGAAGCCTTCCTTTTCACCCACGGCAAAGCCTTCGTTATAGGCTTCCTGGCGAATGCTCTCGACTTCTTCGAGGGTCAGTGGCTGGACTTCTTCCAGCGGCACCTCCTCCATCTCCGGCAGCTCTTCCACCGGTTCCGGCTCAGGCTCGGGCACATGGGGGTCGAAGCTGGGCAGCGACCAGACGTCGAAACCACCGACGTCCCGGGCGCGGATCAGGTCGCTGGGCGCTTCATCACTCTTGGCAGACATAACGACCTTAGATCATCTCTTCGCCGCCCTTGCCACCGAGAACGATCTCCCCGGCTTCGGCCATGCGGCGGGCGATGGTGAGGATTTCCTTCTGTGCGGTTTCCACATCGCTGACGCGCACCGGGCCTTTGGCCTCGAGGTCGTCGCGCAACAGTTCGGCCGCCCGTTTGGACATGTTCTTGAAGATTTTTTCCTTGACGCCTTCGTCCGAGCCCTTGAGGGCCAGTACCAGCACGTCGGACGACACTTCGCGCAACAGGGCCTGGATGCCCCGGTCGTCGACATCGGCCAGGTTGTTGAACACGAACATGAGGTCTTCGATCTGACCGGACAGGTCTTCGTCGAATTCGCGGATCGAGTCCATCAACTGACCTTCGATCGAGCTGTCGAGGAAGTTCATGATGTCCGCCGCACGCTTGATGCCACCCAGGGTGGTGCGCGAGGCATTGGAGTTGCCCGAGAACTGCTTCTCGAGAATCTGGTTCAATTCCTTCAGGGCCGCCGGCTGCACGGTATTGAGCGAAGAAACACGCAGGATGATGTCCAGGCGCACCTTGTGGTCGAAGTTGCCCAGCACTTCGCCGGCCTGGTCCGGGTCGAGGTAAGCCACCACGATCGCCTGGATCTGCGGATGCTCGTAACGGATCACGTCGGCAACCGCCCGCGGCTCCATCCACTTGAGGCTGTCCAGGCCGCTGGTATTGCCACCCAGCAGGATCCGGTCGATGAGACCGTTGGCCTTGTCCTCGCCCAGTGCCTGGGTGAGCATCTTGCGCACATAGTCGTCGGAACCCACGCCCAGGCTGGTCTGATCGCCGACGATATCGACGAACTCGCTCATCACCTGCTCGACCTGCTCACGGTGCACGTTACCCATCTGCGCCATGGCCACGCCCACACGCTGGACCTCCTTGGGTCCCATGTGGCGCAGCACTTGGGCGGCGTCGGTCGAACCCAGGGACAGCAGCAGGATTGCGGCTTTGTCGACCCGGGACAATTTGGCAACAGCGGCTCGATTATCACTCATCTGCGTTAATCCACTCTTTCACGACCTGGGCCACACGACCCGGGTCTTCTGCCACCAGACTCTTGATAGCGTTCAACTGAGCGTCATAGCCTTCGCTCGGGCTTGGCAGCAGAATGCTCTGCGGCCCGCCGAGGCTGACGCGATCATTGGCCAATTCGCCATCCAGGCCGCCCATGCCGCCCAGCTCCACATCACCCAAGCCGGCCAACTGCTTGTTCCTGCCGCCATTGGTGATGTTGTTGAGCACCGGACGCAGCACGCCGAACACCAGTATCAGGATGAACAGCACACCCAGTACTTGCTTGACCACATCCCAGAACCAGGGTTGCGAATAAAATGGAATATCGGCGACCACTTCACCGCGCTCCAGGGAGAACGGCACGTTGATCACGCTGACGCTGTCGCCGCGGCTGGCGTCGAAACCGACGGCGTCCTGCACCAGGCGGGTAAAGCGCGCCAATTCATCGGCGCTCCATGGCGCACGGCTGGTTTCGCCGTTGGCCGGGTTGACCTTGACCTGATCGTCCACCACCACCGCGACCGACAGGCGATTCAAACGGCCCTGCTGTTGCTTGGTGTGGCTGATGGAACGATCGAGCTCGAAGTTCTTGGTCGACTGCTGACGCTTGTCGGCCGGGTACGGCGCCAGCATCGGCTGGCCGGTGGCCGGGTCCATGATCTGCTGGCCGTTGGCATCGATCAGCGGCTGGCCTGGCTGCACCATGCCGGCGGCCGCCGTGGCGCCACCGGTGGTTTGCGGCGCACTGGCCGGCGACGGCGGCTGGTTGCTCAGGGCACCCGGGACGCCTTGCGGGCCATTGCTGGCGGTACGTTGTTCATTTACCGACTGCTCGCTGCGCAACGCAGGCTGGTCCGGGTTGAACTGCTCGGAAGTGGACTCGACGGCGCTGAAGTCGACATCGGCCGACACTTCGGCTTTATAGCGATCGTTACCCAGGATCGGTTGCAGGATGTTGTGCACCCGCTGGGTCAGCATGCCTTCCATGCGACGGCTGTAATCGAATTGCTTGCCGGCCATGGTCAGTTCGGAGTTTTCCGCCTGGTCGGACAGCAGGTTGCCCTTCTGGTCGACCACGGTGATCTGCGACTTGCTCAGTTCGGGTACGCTGGTCGCCACCAGATTGACGATGGCCACGACCTGGCCTGGCTCCAGGGAACGGCCCGAATACAGCTCGACCAATACCGAAGCACTGGGCTTGCGCTCATCGCGCACGAACACCGAGCTTTTCGGAATCGCCAGGTGCACGCGGGCACCCTTGACATTGTTCAGGCTGGAAATGGTCCGCGCCAGCTCACCTTCCAGGCCGCGACGATAACGGGTCGCTTCCATGAATTGGCTGGTGCCCAGGCCCTGGTCCTTGTCGAGGATCTCGAAACCGATGTTGCCATCGGTCGGCGTCACGCCGGCCGCGGCGAGCTTGAGGCGCGCACGAGCGACGTCATCGGCCTTGACCAGCAAGGCGCCGGAATTGGGTTCGACGGTGTAAGGAATGTCGGCGGAAGCCAGGGTCTCCATGACTTGCTTGGCGTCCATGCCCGCCAGGCTGCCATACAGCGGACGGTAGTCCGGTTGCTGGGACCACAGCACCACGGCAAAACCAATCGCCACGCTGGCAGCCAGGCCGACCAACAGGCCCACCTGACGCAGCATGGTCATCTCGGAGAGATTTTCCAGGAAGGACAGGCCGAACAACGGCGGTTTGCCGTCTACCGGAGTGGCCTTGGCTGGAACGTTATCAACGGCTGCTTCTGCCATGACTCAATAATTTCCTTAAACCGGCATCTGCATGATGTCTTGGTAGGCTTGAACCAGTTTGTTGCGAACCTGGGTCAGCGCCTGAAACGAGACACTGGCTTTCTGCGAGGAGATCATTACGTCCGTCAGGTCGACGCCACTTTTGCCAATCTCGAAAGCACTGGCCAACTGGTTCGACGCCTGCTGGGTATCGTTCACTTTATTGACGGCCTGACCGAGCATGTCGGAAAAGCTGCTGCCACCCACCTGGGGGACCGCGACCGATTTAGGCTGGGCCATGGCGTCCATTTGCATGGCCCGCATGTCCAACATCAACCGATTAAATTCAATACCTTGGCTCATGGTCTACTCTCTCTGGCGGCCCGCATTTTTTTGACACTTACTCAGCGGGTATTCAGGTATTAGCAACAAGGGTGCCAGCTCCATGGCGATAGAAAACAAATGCGCGCGCAATCCCATTGTGGGAGCGAGCTTGCTCGCGATAACCCATCACATCCGACCTCGACTTGACTGACCCACCGCTATCGCGAGCAAGCTCGCTCCCACAGGGGGTATTGGTGCTTGTTCAACTGGCGAACAGATAAGCCTCGACATCCATACCGGCATCACGCATTTGCGCCAACTTGTAGCGCAGGGTGCGCGGGCTGATCCCCAGGCGTTCGGCGGCCTCCTTGCGACGACCGCGTTCGGCGCGCAGGGTGTCGATGATCATCTGGAACTCGCGACGCCGCAGGTCATCGCCCAAGGCGCCGACCGAATCGCCCTCGACGTCCATCGGCGGCACGGGGGTTGCGGTCGGTGCCGGCGCCAATGCGGGCAATGGCGCGCAGGCCACCGGACCGGCCAGGCAGAAATCCTCCGGCTGGATCAAACCGCCCTGTTGCAGGATCAAGGCCCGCTGAATGGCGTTATCCAGCTCTCGGACATTGCCCGGCCACGGGTAGGCGACCAGGCAGGCCCGGGCCTCGGCTGAAAGCCGGGCCGCCGCGTGCTTCATTTTATTGACGTGCTTGTTCAGCAGGCGCTCGGCCAGCGGCAGGATATCGGCGGTGCGCTCGCGCAACGGACGCCAGGCGAGCGGGAACACCGACAGACGGTAATAGAGGTCTTCACGGAAACGCCCCGCCGCCACTTCGCCGGCCAGGTCGCGGTTGGTGGTCGCCACCACGCGAATGTCCAGGCTGATGGGCTTGCGCGCCCCCACCCGCTCCACTTCCCGCTCCTGCAATACCCGCAGCAGCTTGGCTTGCAGGCCCAACGGCATTTCGGAAATTTCATCGAGCAGGATCGTGCCACCGTCGGCCTGCTCGAACTTGCCGGCCTGGGCCGCGATGGCGCCGGTGAACGAACCCTTTTCGTGGCCGAACAGTGTCGCCTCGAGCATGTTGTCGGGAATCGCCGCGCAATTGATGGCAATGAACGGCTCCCCGGCACGCCGGGATTGTTGATGGATGTAGCGGGCCAGCACTTCCTTGCCCGTACCGGACTCGCCGGAAATCAACACGGTTGAATCACTGCGAGCGACCCGTGCGGCCAATTCCAGCAGTTGCGCGCTGGCCGGTTCGATGGCCACCGGGCCTTCGCCCTCGACCGCGAGACTGCCCAAGGCATGGCGCGCGACCAGGTCCAGCAGTGCTTTTGGCTCGAACGGCTTGACCAGGTAATCCGCAGCGCCCTGACGCATGGCGTCCACCGCTCGCTCGACGGCGCCGTGAGCGGTCATCAGCAAGACCGGCAGTTGCGGCTGACGGGCCCGTAACAGGCCGAGCAATTGATGACCGTCCATGCCCGGCATGTTGACGTCACTGACCACCAGGCTGAACGCTTCGCGGCCTACCGCCTGCAGCGCCTCTTCCGCCGAACCGACGGCGGCGTAGTCGTGCCCGGCCAGCACCAGCGTGTCGGCCAGCGCTTCGCGCAGGGCCCGGTCATCCTCAACCAGCAACACCTTGATCGCCATTGCTTTCACTCCACCCCTGGCGCATTGGAAAACAGCGGCAAGCACACCGTCGCACAAGTGCCAAGGCCCAACCGCGAGCGCAATTGCAATTCTCCCTGATGAGCGCGGGCCACGGCCTTGACCACGGTCAGGCCCAGGCCCGTGCCGGTGGTCTTGGTGGTGAAGAATGGCTCGCCCAGGCGCGCCAGCACGGCCGGCTCGATACCGCTGCCGTTGTCACTGACAGACAGGCGCAAGGTGTTGTCGCGTGTGTACAAGTGCACTTTCAGCCGAACGTCGCCGCCGCTGGCCTGGATCGCGTTTTCGATGAGATTCAACACCGCGCCCACCAGTGTGTCGCGGTTGCACAGCACTTCACCGACATGGCTGTCGCACTGCCAGCGGATCGGCAACTCCTGCACATGAGTCAACGCCGCGGCCTGCAGCGATTGCAACAAGGCCTTGGGGGTGACACGGTCGGTCAACGGCAGCTCGCCGCGAGCGAACACCAGCATGTCGCGCACCTGGTGCTCCAGTTCGTGCAGGCGCTCTTTCAAGCGCCCGGCGAAGCGTTGCTGGGTTTCCATCGGCAATTGCTGCTCGGTCAGGTGACTGGCATAGAGCAGCGCGGCGGAAAGCGGCGTACGAATCTGGTGGGCCAGCGAGGCCACCATCCGCCCCAGGGAAGACAGGCGCTCGTGGCGAGCCAACTGGTCTTGCAGGTGACGGGTTTCAGTCAAGTCATTGAGCAGCACCAACTGCCCAGGCTCGGCGTCCAGCGAGCGCGTCGAGATGGACAGGCGCCGGCCGTCCTTGAGGGACACTTCATGGCCGTCGTCGTCCCGGGGCGCAAAGCAGCGGGCGATGACGTGCCGCCACAGTTCGCCTTCCAAGGGCAGGCCGAGCAACTCGCAGGCCGCCGGGTTGGCTTCGCGCACACGGCCGTGGGCGTCGATGACGATCACGCCACCGGGCAACAGGTCGAGGAGATTTTGCAGACGATTGGCCAGGCGCTCCTTTTCCGCCAGTTCCTGCATGCGCTGGGCGCTGACCACGGCCAACTCGCCCTTGAGCTCGGTGACCCGGGCTTCGAGCAGGCTGTAGGAATCAGTGAGTTGGCTGGACATCTGGCTGAACAGCGAAAATGCCTGCTCAAGTCCAAGCCGGCCTGCCTGTTCGGCGGACGGCATGTGTCCCGGTTCGGGGACAGGAGACATCTGGGCGGCTTGGGTCATCGTGCTCTCTCGCTTGGCTGACCGTCAGTTAAACGGAACGTTGCGAGGGCTATAGCAATACCCGTGCCGAAAAAAAACCGCCCAAGAATCAGGCGGTTGGAAAACAGGCGTCAATCATCCGCCTGTTCATCTCCTTCGCGACGGCTCATGCCGTACTTGCGCATCTTCTCCACCAAGGTGGTACGACGGATGCGCAGGCGTTCTGCCGCGCGAGCCACGATACCGTTGGCATCGTCCAGCGCCTGCTGGATCAGCCCTTGTTCAAGGCCTCCCAGGTAATCCTTGAGATCCAGGCCTTCGGGTGGCAACAAGGCATTGGCGGTAAAGTCCGGCGTGTGACCGTTGATCGCCACCCGCTCTTCCAGGTCGCTGCGCAGGCTGTCGACCATCTGTTCGTCTTCGTCGTCGACGTAGCGGAACTTCTTCGGCAACTCGTTCACGCCGATCACCCCGTACGGGTGCATGATCGCCATGCGCTCCACCAGGTTGGCCAGCTCGCGGACGTTGCCCGGCCAACCATGGCGACACAGGGACATGATCGCCGCCGAATTGAAGCGGATAGAACCGCGCTTTTCGTGCTCCATGCGCGAGATCAGTTCGTTCATCAGCAACGGGATGTCTTCGACGCGCTCACGCAGTGGCGCCATTTCGATCGGGAAAACATTGAGGCGGTAATAGAGGTCTTCGCGGAAACTGCCGACCTCGATCATGCTCTCGAGGTTCTTGTGCGTGGCGGCAATGATGCGCACATCGACGCTCTGGGTCTTGTTGCTGCCCACGCGTTCGAAGGTGCGCTCCTGCAGGACCCGCAACAGCTTGACCTGCATCGGCAGCGGCATGTCGCCGATCTCGTCGAGAAACAGCGTACCGCCGTTGGCCAGTTCGAAACGCCCGGCGCGGCTGGTGATCGCGCCGGTGAAGGCGCCTTTCTCATGGCCGAACAGTTCGCTTTCCAGCAACTCGGCCGGGATCGCGCCGCAGTTGACTGGCACGAATGGCGCTTCGCGGCGCTTGGAGTGGTAATGCAGGTTGCGCGCGACCACTTCCTTGCCGGTGCCCGACTCACCCAGGATCAGCACGCTGGCGTCGGTATCGGCGACCTGCTGCATCATCTGGCGCACGTGCTGGATCGCCCGGCTGGTGCCGACGAGACTGCGGAACAGGTTGGGTTCGCGATGCCTGCCGCGCTCACGAGCCTGATCGTACATCTCGCGATAAACCTGCGCGCGGTGCAGCGAATCGAGCAGCTTGCTGTAGCTGGGCGGCATTTCGAGCGTGGAAAGTACCCGGCGACGCTGGTCTTCAGGCAAGTCAAGGGAAGAATTTTCGCCCATTAACAAAACCGGAAGGAACTCATCCCAGGTCGAGAGTGTCTTTAGCAAGCCCAAAAGCGTTGCGGGAGCATTTACGGTCCCGATAAGGACACAGATGACTTCACGACTGGACGACAATGAGCCGACAGCCTGCTGCCAATCATGGCTTCCGCAGGGTAAATTTTCTTCGCCAAGAAAATTCAGGATCACCGCCAGGTCGCGGCGGCGGACGCTATCGTCATCGATCAGGAGAATTTTGGTTTCACGCCACATGCAATAGCAACTTCCCTAGTCAACCCAATGCCCGAAATTAGGGGGCAAGCTAGACGCTTGCAGACTTGTCATGCCTGTAGACGCCTTAAATCTGTAAACAGCTACTAGTTAAGTCAAAAAACCGTGCACAGTCAAATTTATGGCGCAACGGACTCGGATTAACTGAGCATTAACCGAACAGATGGTAAACCTTTGCGGCGTTCTGTGCTTGATGGATCTGTTGCATCTCGTCGACGATCGCCTGACGCTCTCCTGTGGCCGCCTCCAGCAATTGCCGGTACACCCCCAGCAATTCCTCAAGATTGATCCGCAACGCCGCCTCGTCCACCTGGGACTCGCCCAGGACGTCTTCCATGCAGGAACGGCAAGCCAGGTCCAACTGACCGATGGCTTCCCAGTTTCGCTCGGCCAGGGCATCGACCAAGGCATCACGGGTTTGTTCGATTCGCTGCAGGACAAGACTCATGAACGTGCTCCTTAGAATTGCGGACCAGGTGCGGCAATGGCGTCCCAGCCTTCCTTGACGGTACGAAGCAGATCTGCCACTTCGTCGAGGATCTTCGAATCAGCCTTGGCGTTGGCTTCGGCCAGGCGTTTCATCATGTAAGCGTAAAGAGCATCCAATTCAGCGACCGACTCGGCCTGGTTTTCCAGGTCCAGGCCTTCACGCAAACCACCGACGATGCCGATGGCCTTGCTGATCAGGATGCCTCTGTTTGCAATATCCTTGCGCTCCATCGCACCCTTGGCCTGGGCGATACGATCCAGCCCTCCTTCCATGAGCATCTGTACAAGACGATGGGGACTTGCTTCGGAGGTTTGCGCCTGGGCGCCAATCTTCTGGTATTGGCGAAGGGCTAACATCGGATTCATGTTCTACCTCATCAAAAAACTTCGGTTCGTATAAACAGCGTATCGACGCTGCGTCAAAAAACTTTAGACCTAAAAGCCGAAAGCCCGGAACGTTGTCAAAACGTTGCCGGGCTTTTTGCATCCATCGAAAATCAGCTGTTTTTCTGTTGCGCCGTCAATGCCTCGAACATCGAGGTGATGTTGCTCGCAGTCGCCTTCAGCTTGCCGACCAGGGTATCCATGTCGTTGTACTTTTTGGTCAGCGTGGCGGTCAGGGTCTCGACCCGGCGATCCAAAGCCTCCTGATCGTTCTTCAGGCGGGTCTGGGTCCTGGTCAGCGCCGTAGTGCGCTGATCGAGGATGCCGCCCGTCTGGCTGTAGGGTTCGATGGCCTTGCCCATGCGCTCCAGCAGGCCATTGGTGCCAGTGAACAACGTCTGGACTTCACCGCTGAGCTTCTTGTCGTTCATCGCCGTGTTGAACTTGGTGGTATCGAAGTTCAACGCGCCCGTCTTCTGGTCGGTGGTAATACCCAACTGGGCCAGCGACGTCAGCTTGTCGCCAGCGCCGGTTTCAGACAAAGGCGTTCGAATCGATGCCAGCAGCGCGCGCGGCAACGCGTCACCCGTCAATTTTGCCGACACCGTCAGCTTCCCATCACTGTCGAGCGACGGCTTGGTCAGTGCGGTGATGCTATTGGCGATCGCGTTATAGGCATCGACGAATTTCTGGATCGAGGCTTTCAGGCCATCGTTGTTCGGCGCCACGGTGACGGTTGAACTGGCGGTCGGTCCGCCACTGAGCAAATTCAAGGTCAACCCGGAAATCGCCGTGCTTACCGTATTGCTTTTGCTGGTCAGCGCCATGCCATCGACGGAGAACTTGGCATCCTGGGCCAGGGCACCGATGGCGCCCGCCGAAGTGGCTGTCAGCGCAGCACCCCCGGCCCCCACAACGTTCGTCCCATCGATCTCCAGCCCCGCAATACCACTCACCGAGATGTCGGAACCGGCGCCGGTCGTGCTTGAACCCAGCACTAGGCGCGAACCGAAAGAGTCAGTGATGATGTTGGCACTGAAACCCGCCGCCTTGAGCGAAGTGTCGGCGTTGATTGCGTCACGAACCGATTGCAGGGTCGCTCCGGACGCTACGTCGAGGTTGTAGTCGATACCGTTCTGCTTGATGGTCAACGTACCGCTCGGGATGGCACTGCTAGTGCCACCGGCGAAGGCCGCCGAGGTGACCTTGGAAGCCGTTGCGATGTTATCGACCTTGATTGCATAGGTACCGCCCACCGCTGAGTTACTGGCGGTTGCCGTCAGAACAGTGGGGGTCGAGGATGTTGCAGCAAAACCCGAGAATTGCGGGGTCGTGGTGCTGGACAAGTCCTTCATGGCGGTGTTGAACGCCGCCAACAACGACTTCAGGGTTCCCACCCCGGAGATACTGTTGGTCGTCGTCGTGGTCGCTCGGGTGATCTGACCTTGCTTGGCGGCCTTGTCGGAATCGACCAGCGCCTTGACGATCGCAGTGGTATCGAGGCCAGAGCCTAGACCCAAGCCAGGTAGAATTGGACTTGCCATGTGGGACTCCCTTCAGTGTGTCGCCGGCCTTTTGACCTTTACAACGCCCAAAAGAACATAACAACAAAATTCGTGCCGGTTGTCAGGCTTCGGCGCTGAACAACAAGCTGTTTGCATCATTCAAACTGTTGGCCAGTTTCAGAACTTCTTCGTTCGGGATCTGGCGAATCACTTCACCGGAACCACTGGCAATCACCTTGACCACTACTTTGCCTGAAGGCTCGTCAATAGAAAACTCCAGGTTGCGCTTGACCGACTGGACGAACTTCTCGATTTCCTGAACGGCCTTCTTGAGTTTGTCCTGCTCGGCGGCAGCGTCCTTAGGAGCTTCCTTGACCGGGGTCACGGTAGCAACGTCGGCTTGAGGCTTCTCCACGGGCTTGTCGGCCACTGTAGGTGCCGGCTTCGCCGCTGGATAAGACAAGTTCAGCTTCACGCTCATATCCATGTCCATCACCTCTTGAACGGAAAAAGCGAGAGAGCACGCAAGCGCACTCCCCCGCTAAAACTCATCCAGCTATTACTGAAGCAGCTTCAGTACAGCGGATGGCAGTTGGTTGGCCTGGGCCAGAACCGAGGTAGACGCTTGCTGCAGAGTCTGCTGCTTGGTCAGTTGTGCAGTTTCAGCAGCGAAGTCGGTATCTTGTACGCGACCCAGTGCAGCACTGGCGTTTTCGTTGATGTTCTGCAAGTTGGAGATGGTGCTGTTCAGACGGTTCTGGGCAGCACCGAGGTCGGCACGAGCACTGTTGATGGTGTCGATCGCGCTGGTGATTGCATCCATGGCGGCCGAGAAGTTGGTTTCCGAAGTAGCGCTGTCGGAACCAACGATGGTGATTGCCGAGTCAACACCCAGGGTGGCGGCGTCGAAGCTGGCGCTCAGAGTCAGGGTGATCTGGTTGTCAGAACCGTTTTCAGCACCGACCTGGAAGGTCATGGTGCTCGCGGTGCCGTCCATCAGGTTCTTGCCGTTCAGGTTGGTGCTGTTGGCGATACGGGTCAGTTCGTCGCTCATCTGCGAGAACTCTTTGTTCAGAGCGATACGGTCATCTGCGCTGTTGCTGTCGTTACGGGACTGGATGGCCAGTTCACGCATACGTTGCAGAATGTTGGTCTGCTCCTGCATCGCGCCTTCAGCGGTCTGCGCCATGGAGATACCGTCGTTGGCGTTTTTGATCGCCATGTTCTGACCGCGGATTTGCGAGGTCATACGGGTAGCGATCTGCAGGCCGGCGGCGTCGTCTTTGGCGCTGTTGATTTTCAGGCCGGAAGACAGGCGGGTCATCGAAGTGGACAGAGCATCGGAAGCCTTGTTCAGGTTCTTCTGAACGTTCAACGATGTGACGTTAGTGTTTACTGTTAAAGCCATGACGAATTCCTCGTTGGTTGGGTACTGCGGCTTCCGGCCCTGGCAACCGCCGGGTGTGGCCTAGAGAACCTTCGTAATAGTTATCGTCGGATTGGGAACTTGCTTGAGGGCTTTTTTCAAAAAATTTGCTAGCAGACTGCCACCCCTTGTGAAACAAGGGTTTAGCCATGGGGGAAGGTCCGAAAAATGGCGTCAATAAACCGCAGAACAATGTCGCGGGCAAAAAAAAGCGCCCCAGGTCAACCTGAAGCGCTATTGGAAGGACGTGGTTCGATCAATCGCGATACAGAATCGCCGAGCCCCACGACAGGCCCACACCGAAACCACTGATCGCCACGCGCTTCCAGTCAGCATCCAGAACATGCTTTTCCAGCAGCAGCGGAATGCTCGACGACACGGTATTGCCGGTCTCGACCATGTCCTTGATGAATTTCTCAGGCTCCCCCTCGAAACGCCTTGCCACGGCATCGACAATCGCCGCACTGCCCTGGTGGATACAGAATGCGTCGATGTCGCTGGCTTGCAATGAGGATTCGTCCAGCAGTTCGTGCAAATGAGCCGGTACTTTCAGCAAGGCAAAGTTGAACACCTGGCGACCGTTCATGAAAAACACCCCGTCGCTGACCTTCAGGTGTGGCGCGCCGGAACCGTCGGTGCCGAACTTGGCCTTGCCCAACTGCCAGCTGGCGCCCTCGGCCATCCAGGTAGCCGTAGCGGCATCGCCGAACAACATGGTGGTGTTGCGGTCTTCAGGGTCGACGATTTTCGAATACGGGTCGGCGGTCACCAGCAACCCGTTCTTCAACCCTGCGGCCTCCATGAAGCCTTTCAGGGCATAAATGCCGTATACATAGCCCGAGCAGCCCAGCGATATATCGAACGCCGCCACATGGGTCGGCAACCCGAGCTTGTCCTGCACGATGGCGGCCGTGTGCGGCAACCCTTCTTCATCACCGTTCTGGGTGACAACGATCAACGCGTCGATGGATTCGCGCGAAAGCTGCGGATTGTTGGCGAACAATGCATTCACTGCTTCGACACACAGGTCCGAAGTTTCCTGGTCAGCGTCTTTGCGCGGCAGGAACGCCGAACCGATCTTGCCAAGGATGAACTCTTCATCCTTCTCGAATTTGGCACCCTGAGCGTAGTTATCCACACCAGCGGTCGGCACATAACTCGCTATGCTTTTTATGCCAATCATCATGGCTTCCCGATCATGAACTGCGACTAGGTTCACCCCCGAAAGCTCAGGGGCGCGTCAAAAATGGTTGATTTCCAAGGGCGGACGCCTTATCAGGCGAACGAACAGGCCTCCACTCCGGGGAATACAATACAGTGAAGATGCACTTTATGACCTATGCGTCACGCTGTTTTGTCCTGAAGGGGCATTTTTTCATGACAAACTAAGCCGTGTCATTTCCCGCGACAGTATTGGGTACTGGACAGAAATCTTTAGGATGGCGGTGCAATTGGGCGAGAGCGCCGGCAGGTTTTACCTGCCAGCGTCGATGGCTCGCCTCGGAAGGCGGGGTTATGCCAGCAAGTCGGTCCAGGGTACGTTGCGCACCGGCCCCAGGGCGAAACCAGCGCCTTGCAGCGCCAGGTTGGCGTTATAGAACCGATCCTGAGCGAACACCCCGGACCACTTCTCACGTAGCGCCGCACACGCCTGTGGCGTACTCGCCAGCACGCCGGACTGGATAACCTGCACATGCGGCGTCCATACCGTCAGGTAACCGGCCTGGCCGACCCTGAGGCACAGGTCCACATCACCCAAGGCATCGTCGAACAAATCGCTGTCTATGCCGTCAGCCGCTTCGAACAGTTGCTTGGAAATCATCAGGCAGGCAAACGACACCGCCGAACAGTTCTGCTCGACGACCAACCTGTTCATGTAGCCTCTGGCAGCCTTCGGCTCGCCCACGAATGCCGAGCCGACTTCGCCGTTCAAGCCCAGAATCAGGCCCGCCTGGGTGATACGTCCGTCGCGCTCGACCAGCTTGGCACCGACCACGCCGACTTCCGGACGCAAGGCCTGGTTAAGCAGCGATTCGATCCAGTTGACGTTGACCACTTCACCGTCTGCCGCCAGCGTCACCAGATAGTCACCCTTGGCCTCCTGGCTGGCAGCGTTGATCAATGCGCCCGTCGCCGTGCCTGGTTCGATATCCAACAAGCGAACACGACTTGCCTGGTGCCCCTGCCCCTGGAGCCAGGTACGCAGCACAGCATTGTCTGCCGCGGCGGCGCAGAGCAATACCTCGTAGCGCTGATATCGCGTGCGCTGCAGGACGCTGAGCAGGCAGCGTTGTCGGGTCGTCAGGTCACAGGCACCGTGGACAATGATCGACACCATGGGGCGCTCGGCAAAGCGGTAGTCGATTTTATGCGTGCCCGACACGACCGCGCTCACATCGGCCTGATAACCGCGAACCGCCAGATGACGCAGCAACGTCTTGCGCTCATCGACGTTGTCTTCCACTGGAGGTGCCTGGCAAATCAGCAGCGGCTCATCCAGATGGGCAAGCCCCTCCAGGCCGTCCCGCTCGATAAGACGCAGCAGCAGGTCGAACTCCATCGCGCTCTTGAACTCGCGCGAATAACCGCCGAGTTTAACCAACGTCTCCCGGCGTACCAGCCAATGACGGGCCATCAACGCCGGAGCGCTTTGCAGCAAGTCAAGGTTGAACCCAGGCCGGAAGACATCGGCCAGAGTCCCGTCAGGCTGACGCTGGAACTCGTCCATTGCCACGGCCTGGCAGTGCGGCGCGGCCAGCAATTCCACACCCGCGCGGAACAGCCCGCCGGGCGTCAATTCATCGCCGGCCTCGGCCATGACCATCCAATCGCAATCGCTCTGGCTGACAACCTGATTGATTTTGTCGATGTAATTGCTTTCGTTGACTTTGACGAAATGCAGGACGTTCTGCGGTGTAGTCTCGCTCGGCAGCTCACCAGTGGTGAACACGACAATTTTGAACGCCCGGCAATAGCCATTGATCACGCTGTCGAAGGTTGCCTGCATCTTGAAGATGTCGGCGTCCAGGTCCAGGATCAAAATGCCAA
This sequence comes from Pseudomonas sp. FW305-28, assembly GCF_017351395.1. Lineage (NCBI taxonomy): Bacteria > Pseudomonadati > Pseudomonadota > Gammaproteobacteria > Pseudomonadales > Pseudomonadaceae > Pseudomonas > Pseudomonas sp. FW305-28. The sequence continues at coordinate 36,724 of NZ_JACNDD010000003.1, read as the reverse complement.
ACGTCGGGCCACCGTTGCGAGCGGCCAGGTACTTGGACACTTTCCGGGCTTCACTGGCGCTCGGTTCACGCGCCTCGAGCCAGCGCAGCAATTGACCGGAGCGTGTGACGTCGAACAGCCTCGCGGTATTTTCAAACGCCGCCGCCTTGAGCCGTTGGTCCCAGGCCTGGAGCATTTGCACGTAGCGCTTGTCACCTTTGGACTGCATGACCTCCAGCAGTTGCTTCACCAGATCCTGGTTGAACGCATAGCTCAGGAAAGCCCTCGCCAGCTGTTCATCAAGCGGCTCGGCGCTGGTGTTGCGCTGGGGGCGAGACAGTTCCTTCTGCTTGAGCATGACGGCTTCCAGCTCTTTCAACTGCACCTGCCCGCTTGGCGCCGCATGCAGCAGGAATTCCAGCGAAGTGAGCACGTCGAAAAAAGCCTGGTTATAGAACGGCATCTCAACGTATTGCGTCGGTTCGAAACGACGGACCGGCTCGCCACGCCGCGAATCCCAGATCGACTCGAACAGTTTCCTGGTCTGTGGCACTGAACGCTCGTCCAGTTTCTTGACGATGGCCTTGGCATAGTCCCGCACCGAGTTATCCGTACCGAACGCACCGGCCAAGGCCGTGGCAAAACGCTCCTGCTCAGCGACCGCACGCAAGTCCACGGAGCCTGGCGCCGTGGCAACCAGATTCTGTGGCTTCGCCACGCGGCTACGTTCATGCAGGCCATAAGGGATGTCCAGCAAGCGAACCCTGGCATCCGCCACCACCCCATAGCAATGGCCAGCCTCCTGCAACCGCGAATCAAAACCGGCAGGCAACGCAGCGTAACTGCGCCGCAGGGTTTCAGTGCGCGTGAGGGCATTCACCAGGGACGGGCAATCCTCGGCAAACACGGCCAGCCGGGCTTCGGCCGATGGGCCGGAATAATCCTCACAGCCCTTGTGATCGAGCAAGTAATAGTCGACACGATCGGCATGGGCCTCGAACGCCAGGCTGTAGCCTTGACAGGCGCTGTATTCAACGTGCGCTTCCAGGAAACTCAACGCTTGTTCAAGCGCCTGGGGCAACAGAAAACTCTCGGCATCGGCCATCGCCAGATAAGGCGTGGCGACGCGCTCGACAGCCTGGCGAACCTTATCGCCGAAACCAATGGCCGTGGGCGCGTGCAGGTATTGCACACCGGGGAACGCTGCCTTGATATCAGCGTCGACCAGGCTCGACGAGTCGATCACCAGTACGGCGAACGAACTGTCGCGGTAATGGCGCAACGCCCGCCGCAGGGCAGTCGACTGGTCGTGAGCGAGCAGCACCAGGGTAAACCGTTCATTCAACGGCGCAGTCGATCCTGTTGGGACATTGCTTTGCATATTCATTCCTTAACAAGTGGGGTGACCGCATCAGCGACACCGGGAGTTTCGTGAGTTGAAACTCTCAATCCGGTAGCCAACCATTGGCCCAGTACTGCAGGTTATCGCCGCGCAAGATAAAGTCGCGCAGCACCACTTCACGTAATTCGTCGCCCATCCGGTAGCTGGCAATCGGATCCGCCAGGTGCATACGGATTGCCTCCAGCCATTCTTCGGTGCTGTTGGTGAGGACCCGGGTACAAGGCAGGTGCCCCCGGTAAGCCTCGGTATCCGAACAAATGACCGGATAGCCGCACGCACCGTATTCCAGCAGGCGAAGGTTGCTCTTGCAGTCGTTGAAGATATGGAACTCCAACGGCGCCAAGGCCAGGTCGAGGTTCAGGCTGGCCAGCTTCGCCGGATAAGCCGCCAGGCTCACGCCCGGATGAAACTCATGGATATAAGGCTTGAGCAAATCGGGGCACATGCCAAAGAACACCCATTCGACTTCGTCGGCCAATTCCCGAACGACATCGGCAATCAGCTCCAGGTCGCCACGGTGGCTGGTGCCGCCGCCCCAGCCGATACGCGGCTTGCTGGAGGTTGCACGCTGGCTTCTGAGCTGGTTCCACAGGCCGGCAGCCAGCATGTTCGGTACCACGCGGATATCGTGATGCATGCTCGACAAAGCATCCGCCAACGGATGAGTGGACACTACCACCCGATCACACAGGCCGATCCCCTGGCGTAGCAAGTCCTCGAGATTGTCCGGCATATTGCGGCGGTGTTCGTTTTTTTCCGGGACCCTGGCGATGTAGTCATCCAATTCGTAGATGCGCATGGCGTTGGAGTAAGTCTTGACTTGAGTGATGTCCTTGAACTTACCCACGTTGTAGCGACCCTGAAGGATGATCACATCCGGTGACTGGCGCTCGATGTCGATGATCGAGGGCGTATCGTAGGCAACACGCCCCACGACTCGCCCAGCCGCTTCCAGTTCGAATAACGGTTGGCTGACGCGGTAATGCCCCACCGCCGAGGTATTGACCGCCAGCCCCAGGATCGAAGGGACGTTGCGGGTGATCAATGGATTCCAGCCGGTGCGTGGTCCGGGCTCGAGGCAGAAGCTTTTGCCGATCAGGGTCAGGTTACGGTTGTAGGCAGGATCGTTGGCAATCCTGGGCAACCAGCGCTGATAGAACGCCTCTTGTTCGAGCTCCAGCCGCTGCTTCCACGAAGGATCGCGACTGGCTTCCACGCCGGACACCAGCACGACATCACTGTAAGGCGTGGTGACGATCAGGTAGCCGTTTTTTCCGACCTGCTGGCATAACTCCAGAGCGTTGATGCGCTGTGTTGTGATCGACTCATCGAACCCACCGGCCTCCTCCAGAACCTGCTTGCGCACCAACAGGCAGTGATCGCCGACAGCGCTCCAGTTCTGTACCGTCTGCAAGCGTTGCATATAGCCGCCAGACGCGACCGATTCGTTGACGAAGGCCCTGCCCGCCAACCCACCCAGCCCCATGATCATGCCGGCGTCGATGACCCGGCCTTGCTGGTTGAGTGTGCGAGGCCCCACGATACCGACCTCGGGACGTTGTCCATGATTGAGCAACTCATCCAGCCAGGCGGCTTCCAGCACGATGCAATTGGGGTTGAGCAACAACAGGTATTCACCGCGGGCATGCTGCGCGGCGAAGTTGCGGATCACTGCTTCGCTGCTGCTTTGCGGGTGCAGGAATATTCGCAACTTTTCACTGCCCAGCTCGGCCATGGCCCGCAGCCAATGCTGCAGCTCGGCGTTTTCACTGGCGTTATCGACAATGATGATTTCGTAATGCGGGTACGCAGTCGTGCTGATCAGGCTGTTGACGCAACGCTCCAGCGCGCCCAGGTCATCCTTGACGCTGATGACGATCGACACCAGGGGGCGCTCGGCGAACAGGTATTCGATGCGCGGGACCAACGCCAGTAGCGGTCCTGGGTGAAGCCGGTAAGGCACGCCGATACGCTGTAGATGAGCTTCGATCAGCCGGACGTTTTGCTCGATGACTTCCGGCAACGACAGCCATTGGGCAAACGAAAACGTCGACTCGACCTGGACTTCAGGAATGTGGCCAATGACCTGTGGCCCGTCCGTTTCCACCAGCCGCCAGATCAAGTCATGGGGTGCCAGCTCGCCCAGGCTCGAATCGAATCCACCCGAGGCCACAAATCGGGCACGCTCGAAAGCCAGTGTCCGACCAACATAGGGATAAGCGCGCATCAGGTCGAGATTGAAGTCGGGTTTGAAGATCGGCTCCACCGACTTCTCATCCACCAGCGCACCTTCATCGCTGTAGAGACAGGCAGCAGCCGGCGAGCTGACAATCCGATCGGCCATGATCAGCAGCGCAGACTCCGTCAAGCGATCGCCGGCACGCAGCAGGTAGAACCAGTCGGCGCCGTCCAGTTGAGGCAACAGCCCATTGAGCTGCTGCACCCAGTCCGCTTGCAGGCCAAGGCGCAGGACATGGTTGTCCACGGCCTGGCGCCCATTGGACAGCAACAGCACCGATTCGCAGGCATAGGCTTGGGCAGCGATACTCTGCAGGGTAATACCCAGCGCATAAGGATCATCTTGCTCATCGATGATGACGGGAACGATCATCGGTCGATAGGCCCAGCGGGCAATCTGCCGGGACAAGACTTGCTTGCGCAATGGACTGAAACGTCGACATGTCAGCCACTGCGCATAGAGGTCTGCGTAGCTTTCGATGTCCGTGCCGACTTGCGAGCCGATGACGCCCTGGCGAGTCGCAATGACTGAATAAACGTTGATTTCTTCCCACTCGGGCGCCCCTGGCTCCTTGGGCTGTCCCAGCGACTGGTAACGCACCCAGCCACTGGCTGGCGCCGGCTCGCCACTGCGCTGAGCCAGCATTTCCTTGAGCCAGGTCAGCTCTACCGTGGCAGCCTCAACCATCTTGTGCTGACGCTCGAGGCGCTCGGGGTGCAACCGCTGGCCGCTTCCCTCGGCATAAAGCTGGACCAGATTGCCCCGGCGCAACAGGCAGATGAACAAGGCAAAATCGAGGACAGCCTCGAAGCCTTCGCCGGGCCGCGCCAACGCTGGCAGCAGGGCGTCGACATCTGTGCGACGCATCAATGCGCCACTCAAACCACCGAGAATATTACGGGTGGTCTTTTCAAAATACGCCAGCATGTCGTTGCCGTTGAACAACGCATCGAACTGCGTGATGCCCGTATTTTCAACGCGGACCGGCAAGGCATAGTTGTCGGCATCGATTAAATGATGCTTGTTGATCACCAGCGATACTTGAGGATGCTCCTGCAAGATGGCCGCCTGTTGGCTGACGCAGAACGCCAGCAACTGGTCGTCATCGCACAGGAACTTGATGAACTCGCCCCGGGACTCTTCAAGACAGCGCAACAGATTCTGCTGGAACCCCAGCCGGGTCGGGTTGCGCAGGTAACGCACCGTAACTGTGGAGCCCATGCCCACTTCCTGGACAATCTGCTCGATTGCATCGGTGCGGCAGTCGTCGCAGATGACAATCTCCAGGTTCTCGTAGGTCTGCTCGAGCGCGCTTTGCAAGGCGAGGCGGAAAAAGCGTGGGTGGTACGCGGGGATGGCAATGCTGACAAGAGGAGCTGATTTCACACGCATGGCTCTCAACCGTTGGGCGTCAACTCAGGCGAGAGCAGGACGTCCTGAATCGTATAGAGGAACGGGTCAGGGACCGCTTATAGCGTCACGGTCCCTGCCCTGGATCAGATTTTGTTGAACAATCCCAATTGCGTGATTTTGCTGAACGCCAACTGCGACGCCTGCAGCATCGTCTGCTGCAAGGTCAAGCGCGTCATCACTTCGGCCGGGTCGGAATCACGAATCGCCGACTGGGTCTGCGAGTTGGCGAGGACAAAGCTCTGATTGGTATCGCTCTGGGTATCGAGCGACTGGCCACGACCACCGACCGAACTCAATGCACTGGTCAACTGGTCAGTGCCGCTGGCCAGGTTACCGATCGCCGAAGCCAGTGACGCGTTCAGTTTCTGGATGGCGATGTTGTCGCCATCGGCCGGCGTGCTCAAAGCAGTCCGCAACTGGTTCACGGTGTCCAGGATGTTCTGCGTCTCGTGGGTATTGACCGCGATGCTGAACTGATCGTTGGCGGCCGGGGCACCATTGAGGGTGAAACTCACGCCGGAAGCGGTGGCGACGTTGCCCGCCAGGGTACCGCTGGACACCGGTTTGCTGTCAGCGGTCAGTGGCGCGGCGTACAGGTCGAAATCCGTGGCGCTGGTGAACTTCAGCACCGCCGCCCCCGTCGGAAAGCTGGCGTGGTAGGCCGTCGGATCAGTGATTGCGCTACCGGTGATCTGGGTCGCGGTGCTGTTGCCCGGGCTGCGGGCCGGGGTGAACGAATCGGGTTTGGCAGCCAGGGTGAAGGTATGGCCGGGCAAGACCGTGCCTGCAACATCGCCTGCTTGAAGGTTGACGTTCAAGGTCAAGTCGACACCGCGAAAGCTCACCGTCTGCCCGATCTGGTTACTAGGCTCGATGACCCCGCCCTTGCTGGCTTCGGCGGTCACATCGTTGCCACCCGAGTCGGTGATTTTCAATTGGGTGCCGCTGACGAACTCCACTGTGTACGGCTCGCCACTGCGGAACTGGCTGTTGTAGGTCACGCTGGACGACACTTGGCCGTTGGTCAGTACCACGCGACCATCATCCACCGCCGGCGCAGTCATGGTGACTTGGGTGCGACTGGTGTTGACAGCCTGTTGGAACACTTCCCAGCCGGTGCTGTTGGTGGCCATCGACATGGTGTCGCCAATCGGCAGATCCAGGGTCACCTGGTCGCCGTTGTAGCTGTAGGTGCCATCGCCGTTGCGGGTGAACGGTACGACATCGCCCTTGGAACCGGAGAAGATGTATTTGCCGTTTTCATCCTTGGTGTTCATCAGGCTCAGCAACTGATCTTCGATCGACCCCAATTCCGAGGCAACCGCTTTACGGTCCGCGTCGGTGTAGGCGGCGTTACCGGCACTGACGGCCAATTCCTTGGCGCGCTGCAGCACGTTGCCGATGCTGGTCATGACCGCTTCGGTCGTGCCCAGGGTCGCCTTGATGGTGGTGACGTTGGTTTCGTATTGGGAAAGCATCGAAGCCTGGTTGCCCAGTTGCAGCAAGCGCGAGGCGCCCACCGGATCGTCCGCGGCGGTGTTCACGCGCACCAGGCTGCTGGCTTCCTCGCTGGTCTTGACCACCTTGGCGAAGTTTTTCTGGTAGTTCGCAGCCGTGCTTTCGTAGAACTGAGAGGTAGAAATGCGCATGGGCTACGGCTCCTTAAAGGCTGTTGATCAATGTGCTGAAGATTTGCTGCGCCGCCTTGATGATCTGCGAAGACGCGGTGTAGTACTGCTGGAACTTGACCAGGTTGCCGGTTTCTTCATCCAGGTCCACACCCGACAGCGAATCGCGGGCGGTCTTGGCATTGTCCAGGATCGCCCCAGTGGCGGCGCTGTCGAGCTTGCCCTGGGCGGCCTTGGCGCCGACGCCTTCCACCAGCTTGCCGTAGGCATCGTTCAGGGAAATACCCTTGCTGGCCGAACCGGTGTCTACGGTCTTGGCCGTCTGCAAACCGGCCAGGACAGTACCGTTACGGTTGTCCAGGCTACCGGCCTGGCTGAGGCTGACATTGATCGAGGCGCCGTTGGATGGAGCACCGGCAATGGACATGTCGAACGTGACGGTGCGTTGTACCGGCGGCACGGACGAATCCATGATCGGGTTGCCACTGGCGTCCTTGAGCGGAACACTCAGGCTCAAGGTGTTGCTTTCGCCGGGCTTGATCGTGCCATTACTGATCTGGACACCTTTGGCATCGAGCAATTGATAAGCCTGGCTGGTGCCATCGGCGGACGTCGCGCCGAACACCACCTTGACCGGCATGGAGTTCTTGATGCCGTTCTGGATGATGGTCGTGGTGGCTGCGTCGTAGATGTCCAGCTTGGTGGTCATGCTCGGCTGGCCGCTGGCCGGGATGGTCAGTGTGCCGCTGCCCCCCGGCACGATGGCGGCGCCCAACGGCGCGGCAATCGCCAGCCGCTTGGAGTCGGTCATCTCGGTCTTGATGTTGGTCGCCGCGTTGCGGGTCGGCGTGAGCTTGAACGAGTCGCCGGCGACGGCGGTGCCGTTGGCGAACGTCATCGAAAAACCGTCGATCACCGGCGGTGGCGTGGTCGCGGTGTTGAACGCGCCCATCGAGGTGCCGTCGGGCAGGCGCTGGACGGTGTAGTCCGTGCCGCTGGTGAACGTCACCTTGTAGTCGTTGGTGGTCAGTTTGCCGGAGTCTTTGATGGCGATGTTGAAGTTGCCGGAGCCGGCGCTGTTGTTCAACGACGCAACGCTGCGCTGGCTGATCTGCGTGGCGCTGTTGATGTTAGTGAACAGGTTGGAGCCGAAGGCCCCGTTCATGTCGATGCCCGAGGCCTGGACGCTGTTCATCTGGTCGGCGACCACCAGGGCCACGCGCCCCAGCTCGTTCATGGCCGGGTCGAGCACGGTACTGCGGTAACGCATCAGGCCACCGATCTCGCCGCCGGTAAGCACCGACGTCAGGTCCATGGAGCTGGAACCGCTGTTGAGCTGGATACCCATGCGCCCTGGATCGTTCTTGTCAGGCACCGCTTCCAGGGTATTGACGATGTTGCCCATCACCAACGGTTGACCGGAGCCCAGGTAGATATCCAGGCTGTTGCCACTCTCGACAACCTGTGTGCCGGTGAAGGTCGACAGTTGGCGAATGGTTTCGCTGCGGGCATCGAGCAGGTCGTTGGGGGCGCCACCGGCGTTGGAGACTTCGGAAATTTTCTTGTTCAACTGCGCAACGGTGGCCGCCAGGTTATTGACCTGGTCGACCATGTTCGACAGGTTGCCATTGATGTTCTGGCTCTGCTCCGTCAACTGGTTGGAAATCGAATTGAAACGGTTGCTCAAGGCCTGGGCATCGCTGAGCAGCAACTGCCGGGATGCATCGTCACCCGGCTTGGCGTTGACGTTCTGCACCGAGGCGAAAAACTTGGTCAGTGCGCCGTTGAGACCGGTGCCGCTGTCCGACAGCAGGGAGTCGAGCGGCGTGATCTGCCCTTGGTAGGCCGCCGCGTCACTGTTGAGCGACGTGGTGGTTTTCAGTTGTGCTTCAAGGAAGGCGTTGTACACCCGGCGCACATCGGCCAGGGTCGTGCCGGAACCAATGAACACGTTGCCGTACTGGTTCGACGCCTTGGTGGTCTGCACGGTCTGCTGACGCGAATACCCAGCGGTATCGACGTTGGCAATGTTGTTACCCGTGGTCACCAACGCAGTCTGGCTTGCTGACAGACCCGACATCCCTATATTGAGCAAACTCATGGTTCAGACCTTATAAAGTCGTGGTGGCGCCTGCAGAAGCGTAGTTTTGGTAACTCGTCATCTGCCGGGCTATGTTCGAAATCTTGCTGGCGTAGTGCGGGTCGGTGGCGTAACCGGCCTTCTGCAACTCGCGTACAAACTGTTCGGGGTTATCGGCCGACTTCAGCACATCTTGATAGCGACTGTTGCTTTGCAACAGGTTGACCAAGTCATGGAAACTGTCGCGATACGAGGCGTAGGAACGGAACTCGGCCGTCTCCTTGACCATCGCGCCATTGCGGAATTCGCTGGTGATCGCCCGTGCCGAATCGCCCTTCCAATTGGCGCTGGCCTTGATGCCGAACAGGTTGTGACTGCTGCTGCCATCGGGCTGGCGCATCACCGACTTGCCCCAACCGGTTTCCAGGGCGGCCTGGGCCACCAGGTAACGGGGGTCGACACCGATGCGGTCGGCGGCTTCCTTGGCCATTGGCAGCATGGCGTTGACGAATTCATCGGCATCGCGGAAGGCCTTGCGCGCCGGTGCCAGCGGTGGCTGGGCCACGGCACGACCATAGACCTGCATGTCCCCTTTCTGCTCGGAAGCCTTGAGCGCGGCCAGCCAGTCGCCATTGGCCAGTTCGCCGGTGGCCGGCTTGACGGCGGCGATGGCGCGATCCGGCAGCAGGTTCTGCGCTGGGACATCGGCATTGGCCGAGGCCGAAGGCACCAGCCCGGCGAGCAGGCGGTCGGCCAGTTTCGGCGGCAGGGCCAGGCGACGCTGGTTGAGCAGTTCCATGTCGTTGCGGTGGACGCCCTCGGCACCTTGCGGCGCACTTACGGCCCGCGAAGCCCACAACGGACGCTGGCCACTGGTACGCGACAACGGACCGTCGGTGGGCAAGGTCCCGGCCGCCACCGGCGTCGGGACCGGCGCCTTGGCGACCTTGTCCAGGGCCTCTTGCTGCTTGGCCGCCGACAACGTCGCCGCCTCACCGGGCGCCAGTGGCTTGTTCTTCGACATCTGGCGCAGCAGCACATCGGCCAGGCCGATACCGCCGCCCTCGCGAGACATGGAAACGGCCAACTGCTGGTCGTACATTTCCTGGTATTGCTTGGCTTCCGGCGTGTTCATCGGGTTGTCCTTGCCCAAGGCCTCGGTGGCCGAACGCATGGACTTGAGCATTTCACCGAGGAACAGCGATTCGAACTCCTGCGCCACTTTACGCAGGTTGCCGTCGCTGTTCTTGTCGCCGACCTTGAGCTGGTTCAGACGGTTCAGGTCCGAGTAGGAACCTGAATCTCCGCTGATCAAAGCGCCCTTGCGCATATCCATGGCTCGGTCCTCAAATCACGATCAGGTCGGCTTGCAACGCGCCGGCCTGTTTCAAGGCTTCGAGAATGGCCATCAAGTCGCCCGGCGCCGCGCCGACCTGGTTCACCGCCCGGACGATTTCATCCAGGGTCGTACCCGGGCCGAACTTGAACATCGGCTTGGCTTCCTGTTCGGCATTGACCCGCGAACGCGGGACCACGGCGGTCTGACCGTTGGACAATGGGCCCGGCTGGCTGACGATCGGGTCTTCGGTGATGGTCACGGTCAGGCTGCCGTGGGTCACGGCGGCCGGGGAAACCTTGACGTTCTGGCCGATCACGATGGTGCCGGTGCGCGAATTGATGATGACTTTCGCCACCGCCTGGCCCGGATCGACCTCGAGGTTCTCCAGGATCGACAGATAGTCGACCCGCTGGCTCGGATCCAGCGGCGCGGTGACACGGATCGACCCACCGTCGATGGCCTGGGCCACGCCTGGGCCGAGCATGTCGTTGATCTTGTCGACGATACGCTTGGCGGTGGTGAAGTCGGAACGGTTGAGGTTCAGCGTCAGGCTGTTGCCCTGGTTGAAACCGCTCGGTACCGCACGTTCCACCGACGCACCGCCGGGGATGCGGCCGGCCGACGGAACGTTGACGGTGATCTTCGAACCGTCGCGACCCTCGGCATCGAAACCGCCCACCACCAGGTTGCCCTGGGCGATGGCGTAGACGTTGCCGTCGATACCCTTGAGCGGCGTCAGCAGCAACGTACCGCCACGCAGGCTCTTGGAGTTACCGATGGACGAAACGGTGATATCCACTTGCTGGCCGGGCTTGGCGAACGCCGGCAGATCGGCACTGATCGACACCGCCGCAACGTTCTTCAACTGCACGTTGCCAGAGCCGGCCGGCACCTTGATGCCGAACTGCGACAACATGTTGTTGAAGGTCTGCAGGGTGAACGGGGTCTGGGTGGTCTGGTCACCGGTGCCGTTCAGGCCCACAACCAGGCCGTAGCCGATCAACTGGTTGGAGCGCACACCGGAAATGCTGGCGATGTCCTTCAAACGCTCGGCCTGAGCGGTAAAGGCCGCGGACATCACCAGGGCACCTATCAACAGCTGCTTAAGATTCAACTGGGCCACCTAGAAAGGGAACTTCGGGCTGAGGAAGAAACGGTCGAACCAGCCTGGCTGACTCGCATCGGCAAAGGCACCGGTGCCCGAATAGGTGATGCGCGCATCGGCCACACGGGTGGACGAAACGGTGTTGTCGGTGGCGATGTCGTCGGCGCGAACCATGCCGGCGATGCGCACCAGTTCGTCACCGGTGTTGAGGGTCAGCCACTTCTCGCCGCGCACGACGATGATGCCGTTGGGCAGCACATCGGCGACGGTCACGGTAATCGAGCCGGTCAGGCTGTTGCTCTGGCCGGACTTGCTGTCGCCCTTGGTGGCGCGGTCAGCGTTGTACCCGGCGTTGAGGCTCAGGTCGCCGCCACCGACCGGGTTGTTGGTGGTCAGGCTGGAGCCGAACAACGAGGTCAAGCCGACGCTGGTCTCGCTGGTCTTGTCGATCTGCGAGTTGGCGTTCTTGCTGGCCTGGGTCCGCTCGTTCAGGGTGATGGTGATGATGTCACCGACCCGGAAAGCCTTGCGGTCGCTGTACAGGTTCTGCTCGAAGCCGGCCTGGTAGATCGAGCCATTGTTGGCGGCGGCCGGCAACGGCGTGCGCGGCAACACCGGAGCGTAATACGGGTCATTGGGCCTGGGTGTCGGCGCGACACAGCCCGCGAGTGCGGTGATGCCACTCAGTGCCAGAACAGATACGAAGCGTTTCATGACCCTACCTCTTGGTGTTGCAGGCGACCCTGGGGCCGCCCTGTCTACGTAATGACGGGCGTTGTGACGATTACAGATTCTGCGTAACGAACGAGAGCATCTGGTCGGCGGTGGAGATCACCTTGGAGTTCATCTCGTAGGCACGCTGGGTGGTGATCATGTTGACCATCTCCTCGACGGTGCTCACGTTGGACGTTTCCAGGGTGTTCTGCAGCGTGGTGCCGAAACCGTTCAGGCCCGGGGTGCCGACTTGCGGCGCGCCACTGGCAGCGGTTTCCAGGAACAGGTTGTTGCCCACCGCTTGCAGGCCGGCCGGGTTGATGAAGTCGGCGGTCTGCAGGTTGCCGATCACCTGGGCGGCCGGGTTGCCCGCCACGGTGATGGACACGGTGCCGTCACGGCCCACGGTAAAGGTCTGGGCATCGTTCGGAATGATGATCGCCGGCTCCAGGGCGAAACCGCTGGCGTTGACGATCTGGCCGTTGGAGTCGAGGTGGAACGTACCGTCACGGGTGTAGGACGTGGTGCCGTCCGGCTGCAGGATCTGGAAGAAACCGCGACCGTCGATGGCCATGTCCAGCGGCTGCTCGGTGGTCTGCAGGCTGCCGGCGTTGAAGTTCTTCTGGGTGCCGACAATGCGTACACCGGTACCCACTTGCAGGCCCGACGGCAATTCGCTGTCTTGGGTCGACTGGGCGCCAGGCTGGCGTTTTACCTGATACAGCAGGTCCTGGAACTCGGCGCGATCACGTTTGAAACCCGTGGTCGAAACGTTCGCCAGGTTGTTGGAAATGGTCGTCAGGTTGGTGTCCTGGGCGGACAGACCTGTTTTGGCAACCCATAGAGCCGGAAGCATTCGATTCTCCTCGTACGCCTGTTTTTCGGCGCGACGCTTTAATTAATGGTTAGATCTGCAAGACCCGAGCCATGGCCTCGTCGCCTTCTTTGGCGGTGTTCATCATCTTCACGTGAAGCTCGAACTGCTTGGCCAGGGCCAGCACCGAAGTCATTTCATCCACGGCGTTGACGTTGCTCGCCTCCTGGAAACCCGACACCAACTGCACGTTGGCATCGATGGGCGCCGGCTGGCCGTCCTTGGTACGGATCGAGCCGTCCAGGCCCTTGGTCATGTTCTTGAGGTCCGGGTTGACCAGCTTGATGCGGTCCACTTCAGCCATCACCCGCGGGCCTTCACCCATGGCGCGAATGCTGATGGTGCCGTCCTGGCCGATTTCGATTTTCTGTTCCGGCGGCACGGCGATCGGACCGCCGTTGCCCATCACCGGCATGCCGTTGCCGGCCCGCAGTACGCCCAGGGCATCGACATTGAGGCTGCCGGTGCGCACGTAGCTTTCACCGCCGTCGGGGTTCTGCACAGCCATCCAGCCCGGCCCGCTCACCGCGACATCGAGGTCACGACCGGTTTCCACCAGCGCACCCGGGGTGAAGTCAGTAGCGGGACGCTCGGACAGGGCAAAGGCCCGCGCCGGAAAGCTGTCACCGAATACAGGCATCGAGCGCGCCTGCTCCAGGTCTTTCTGAAAGCCATTGGTGGAGATGTTCGCCAGGTTGTTGGCATGGGCCCGCTGCGCCAGTGCGTTCTGGCTGGCGCCGGTCATTGCCACATAAAGGTACTTGTCCACTGTCGTTCCTCTGCATGCCGGACGTTTGCCGTCCACTGCTGTGTTGCACAGCCTCAAGCAATTTGCAGACCAACTTCCCCCTGATGCCACGCAGGCCTGTAAACAAAGGGCTTGAGGGGGTTGGTGGGCTTGTGGAGATGTATCGAAGACGAAAAACCGGCGCGGTTATGCCGGTAAGTGGCAAGTGTCGGCCCTTGCCCCCCCGGGGGCGGCTGGGTGCACTCCCCTGCCGCCTCTGAGGTCTGCGTCAGTCAGGCATCCACCCCTTGATCCATTGCGCCGCATAGGCATCGTCGAAGACCCAGTTGTCCAGCACTTGCTCGCGCAGTCGCGCGGCTTGGCGCCGTGAGGCTTGCCGATCAGCCAGGTGATCACGAATTGCCTCCAGCCATTGTTCCCGGCTGTCAGCCACGCGCGTGATGGCGAGATCACCCGGGTAATCGGCGGTATCGCTGCCGATCACACTGTAGCCGCAAGCGCCATACTGCAGATGATCCAGCGAACTTGCGCCTTCGCCTGCCTGGCCGAAGCCCCGAGGTGCGAGGACAATATCCAGATTGAGGCTTGCCATGACATCGGGATTGTCGTGAACGTCATCATGAACCTCGCTGGCGAGCGGTCGCAGATACGCTGGCACATCACCCCACAGTACCCACTCCACCTGACCGGCCAGCGCTTGCATCAGCTCGATGATCAACGGCTGAACGAAGGGCTGCGCCGGGTCGATATCGCAGCCTATGCGAGGAATGTCAAACGTCTGGCGCACATTGGGGAGGTTGCGCCATCTGCTATCCAGACGCGTTTCAAGGACGCGAATATCGCGGTGCAGTCCGGCACAGGCTTGAGCCATCGCAGGCGTCGCCACAATGATGCGGTCGACCAGGCTTGCCGCTTGTTGCAGTGAAGTCGCCCACCCAGGGATCGCTGGCGTCAATGCATCCAACTCAAGGACCTTGAAGGCTTTTGAGAGGGTATTGATGCGCTGCATCTGCTCCAGACGCAGCGGGTCGTTCTGATGCTGGAAGACAATGATATCGGGGTTGTAGCGCGCAAGCGTCGTTGCCGGTAACAGGCTACTGCTGATGCAACCTTCGATTTTGCCGCAGTCACGCAAAGCAGTGAACGGCTCGACAACTCGTAGATTGGCGGCTTTTGCCGACTTCGCAGGATGTACCAGCACCACCGGAAGAGGTCGCCAGGACAGCGGGCGCCAGGTCAACTCGTTGATAGCTTCCAGTTCGAAGCCGGAACCGCGCAACGACAGGTTGCTGTTGTAGGCGGGATCATTGGCCAAGACGCCCAACCATTTGCTCAAGGCCTGCTCTTGTTCCATGGCGAAGCGTTGCTGGTTGAGTGGGTCCTTGCCGACGCTTGACCAGGTCGCTTCACCCTCATGCAAGAGCACGGCATGGGGTGTCCAGACATTCAGGTAGCCAAGGTTCGCCACCTTCAGGCACAGGTCCAGATCGTTGCAGGTGACCTGGAACTGCGCGTCATCCATACCACCGGCTTCCAGATAGATCGCTGTGCGGATCATCAGGCAGGCCGCACTGACCGCACTGCTGTTCTGGTCGACCAACAGGCGCTGCATGTAACCGCCGCCGTTGGCAGCCTGATCGATGAAAGGGCTGCCGGCGGGGCCGCGCAGGCCAGTGATCAGGCTTGCATGCTGCACGGTGCCCGCCGGAGTAATCAGCTTGGCGCCGACGACCCCAACTTCCGGGCGCAAGGCGTGATTGAGCAACTCGTCCAACCAATCTTCGCGAATGATTGCCGTATCGTTGTTCAACAACACCAGGTACTCGCCACGCGCACGGCTGACCGCCAAATTGTTCATAGCGCTGAAGTTGAACGCAGAGGAGAAGCGGATGACACGGATCTTGTCACCGCCAATCGACTCCATCTCGCTCAGCCAGGTGAGCGCCTCTTCGGTCTCGCTGCCATTGTCGATCAGAATGATCTCGAAATAGGGGTAGCGGGTCTTCGACAACAGGCTGTCCACGCAGCGCTGCAAGAGTGGCAACTGGTCCCGGGTAGGAATCAGGATCGACACCAAGGGCTGCTGATCATGACCGTACTTGATGTGGTAATGGCGGGTCGGTTCCTGCAGGACCCTGGCGTTCGCGTAGCCGCGATTGTCCAGGTGCCGTTGCAGGGCAAGGCGCTCGTCCGGGTTATCGACAAGGTGGGGGGTGTTGCTTGCCACAAGCGGTTCGCTCAGGTGGGCAATGCCGTTCATGCTACCGCTTTCGATCAGTCGCAGGATCAAGTCCAATTCAAGTGCTGCGGGCACTTGCGGGTCGTAACCGCCAACCTCCAGCGCCAGCCCGCGACGGATCAGCCAATGGCTGGCCATGGCCAATGGCAGGCTCAAGAGGTAGTCAAGGTTGATATCAGGTCGAAAAACCGCTTGAGCACCATTCTCCGAGCGATACATGCCATCGCAATAGATCATTCGGCAGCCATCGGCACCCGGCAGTTCCAGATCGAGCATCAACGTACCGGCGGGCAGGACCTCATCGCCAGCCGTCAGCAGCATGATCCAGTCGCTGTCGTCTGCCTGCAGAATCTCGTTCAGTTCGAAGGCCCCCGGGTTGACGCATGTCAGCCAGTGCAGGCTGTCGGGCAGATTGACAGGCGATGGCGAGGTGCTCAGGACCACCATGCGCAAGCTGATCGATGAGCGTGATCGCCACAACGCAAGACTTTCCAGGGTATCGCTCAAGGCATTGAAATCGCCCAGGGGATCGCGCACCAACAGCGTCAGGCTGGTTTGTCCGCTGAGTTGTTGACGACGCTTGTCGACAAGTTGCTGCTGGATCGGCGTCAGTACGCGGTTGCGCAGCCAGTCCTTGACGGAAGGTACGCGGACATCAATGGCATGCTGGATGGCAGCTTGCTGAGTGATATCGATGAAACGCTCCAACTGAGGCCAAAAGGCCTTTTCAAGGTCCAGCCAGCGCCTGCGCGCCTGCATCACGGTTGCGCGGGCGCGCTCCAGCCCGCCCACCTCGCCATAGAGCGCCGAGCCCGCATCACCAAACTGCTCGACGAAAGGCTGGGTCTTGACGTGACCGCCGGGCATGTAGATAACCGGGCAGCCACAGAGCATGGCTTCGGTGCACGTCGCTGAGATCTCGTAACTGTAAAGCGTTGAAGCGGTTCGGAAAATCTGCGCCAGCTCGGCCAGGGTCTTGGGGTTGGCCATGCTCAGGACTTCGATATCGTCCGGCAGCAGCGAATAGTCGACCTTGGTCTTGTCGAAGCGGTGCAGATACAGGTAGTTGCCACTACGCTGCACCGGCTCGGTTGGCGGCGAAAACAACTCCGAGTCGATGACGGGCAACAGGAGCAAGTTGCTGCTCTGGCCGTCGCCGCCAAAATCCTGGGTGTAATAAAAGAACAGGTCTGACTTCTGCACGCTGATCGCACGGCCGGTGAGAAAGCCTTCGCGATTGAGGAGATAACGCGCCACGATTGGAGCGCCAACCGGGTTGCCGTCCATCACTTCGGGATAGACCGCAATCGGCGCCAAGCCGATTGACCGATGATGCCGCCGCACTTCATCGGTCAGGATCGGCGTGCGCAGTTTCGGGTTGACCTGGCATGGGGTGACATAGGCCTCGTAGCCGGACAGGTTCAGGACGTGGCACAGGTAGTGCAGCACGCATACCCCCGAAGAGGTCTCCCGATAGTTAGGGGCACCAATGTAGTAAGGGTGACGCGGCTTGCCATGCACGGATGGGGTGATCATATGGTTGCCTTGGGGCTGGAGGGCTGCTCACAAATGACGAAGACACTGGCACACAGGTCTGGATAGACCATCCCCAGCGCATGGCAGGCATCCATGAAGCGGTCATCGATCAATTGGGTTTCCAGGGCCTTGTCCAGCTGGAAGTTGGCCAATGGCTTGAAGAACACCCCGCCACGGTGACTCACTTGCCAACCGGCGCTGCGTACTTCGTGATCGAGGGTGTCGAGGGTGTAGGTGATCCGATGGCCATGCAGCCGCTCGCCTTCGGTCACGGCACTGTTGTGTTCGATCAAGCCCATCTTGACGGCGATCTGCCGCGAAGGGGCATTGGCGTTCGGTACGGCGATGAACAGGCGACCGCCGGGAGCGAGCCAGTTCCGCACGCGCTTGAGCACCGCCTGGCGGTCGTCGAGGTGCTCCAGGGTGTGGATCAGGAAAATGTTATCGAAGCGCGGCTCCAGCTCGGCCTCTTCAAAGGTACTGCAGACGAACTTGACGCCTGAGCCGACCTTTTTCCGGGTGACGTCAATCAGGTCGCTGGCCGCCTCGATGACCGTCAGGTCGGCAAAGCGCTCTGCGAACAGTGTCGTAAAAGCCCCCTCGAAGCAGCCCATTTCCAGGGTCGGTCCCTCCGCCAGCCAGGGGCCGAAGCTGTCCAGCATGTAGCGTCGCAGGCGCGCATCGAAGTCGTAGAAGTAGCTGCGATGAGCGTTATCCTGAAACTCTTTGTTGTAATCACGTACGGACATGGCGTTATTCCTGGCTTTTCCTGTAGAAACGATGCTCTTCAGGTTGGTACCACTCATGGAGGGTCGAGGGAGTACGGGCATACCACCCCAGCAGTTGTTGCATGCTCGGTGTTTGCGAGCGGCAGAAGTCTTCGCCCAAAGCTCGGCAATAATCGAACTGCGGTTTGAAATAGCTTCGCGTGAAGGTCAATGTCAGGCAGCGTCGTGGCTGGTCGGTACGATTGACGCCGGCGGCATGCCAGATACGTGAGTCGAACAAGTAGATCGAACCGGCGCTGCCCAAGGCCTTGCGGGCCTGAGCCTCGAATACCTGAGGGTCGGGTTTTTCAGGAGCGGAGTGCGAGCCTGGCAGAAACAAGGTTGCGCCGTTGTCGATGGTGAAGTCGTCGAGCAATACCAGCGCCTGGGCCATCTGCATGGACTCGGCTGACCAGGAACGCACGTCCCGGTGCACGTTACGCACGTAGGCATCAGTGCTGTTCAGGTTGTTCAGGCCGCCGAACGAATTGAGAATCGCAGCACCGCCCAGCATATGCCGCAGGACGTCGACGATCCCCCATTCGGCGAATCGATCGAGCAACTCGACGAAACGGGTGTCTGGCGCAAGTATATGGTGCGCGGTCTGCTCGGTTCGCTGAGTGATACCGTTCTCCAGTTGTACCCGACGGCAACGGTCTATTGCACACGCCAGGTCTTCACGCAGCTGGTCGAGCAACGGATCGGTAATCAGCGAGGGCAGGCAGACGTAGCCGTTCGCTTGCAGCTCCTGCAAGATCGGATTCACAGGCTGTCCCCCCGCGCAGCTTGCCATACGCGATACTCCTCGGCGCTCACGCCAAGCATGATGCGATCCCAACGCTGGCCCTTGCGGTAGTACCACTGGCGCTGTACGCCCTCGATGACCCAAGGGGTCTTGCGCGTGTAGGTCGCCAGCGACGCTGCGTTGTACTCGATGATGGTGGTCGAGAGACGACTCAGACCCAGTTCGTCGAAGGCATAGCGCATCACCGTGGCGATCACGTCGGTGCCGTGGCCTTGGCCGCGCAGGGAGGGATCACCGATCATCATGCCGTGTTCGGCTGTGCGGTTTTTCCAGTCGATACTGACCAGGTTCGCCGTACCGATCAGGCCATGGCCCGGGACCTCTATACCGAAGCGCTGGTTGAGCGAGTCGTTCTTGAGACCCAGCAGCCAGTCCCGTTGTGCTTCCCGCGATGTGGGGAAATGCCAGCCACCCAGCAGACTCCAGAGGGCTTCGTCGTTGGACCACTGATGCAACAGCGGCAAGTCCTCGAGCTCCAGCGCCCTGAGCAGGATGCGTTGACCTAGAATGCTCATGATTTCCCCGTGTTCTGAAGGATGGCGTCGGCGAGACGATTCATGTCATCGACGTTGTATCGCTGGTCGATCGGCAGCGGCAGCAAGCACTGTGCCCAATCCTTTTCTATGGGCGGCGCCGTTGGGCTGCTCAGCACTTCACGCCAATAGCTGGGTATATAGATGTGTTGGTCCAGCAGTTGAGCGTGTAGCCGGAGCGCCGTCTCGGCGGACTTGACCAGCAGCGGGTAACACAATGCGGCAACGGGCTGCGCGGGCCAGACGGCAAAGCGGTTGAGGTGGTCCAGGCGCCCGCGCAAATGCGCCAGGTTGTCTATCCTGCGCCTGGCAACTTCGTGGTAATCGATACTGTCGAGCAGGCGCGCGGTACTGGCGGCCATGGCCTTGATGCCATCGCTCTCCAATGCCTGTTCCAATGCCTGGAAGCTTGCATAGTGATGTTGTGGAGGGTCTTCAAGACGCCCCAGCAGCGCGGCAAAACGCCCCTGCGAGCGACTGGTCGGCGCTTGCGGCAGATCAGCGGGCGCATTGGCCAGCCAGCCACCATCGGCAACGCCGACGAACTTACGGGGTGAATACAGGGTTGCAATCCCAGGCTGCGGCCGGGAAAACAGCGCCTGGGAATTATCCACGATCAATTGCTCGCCGTAGCGAACAGCGAGTACTTGGCCGATGTAGTCGGCCTTGAGTCCAAAGTAATCGACGAACAGCAGTGCCTCATCGGCTTGCAGGGCTGGGAAGTCCTGCAGCTCAAGCCGTTCGGTCAATGCATAGCGCAACACCTCGATGCCGGATCCGCGCAGCACGTCCTGCATGACATCGCAGATGTAAAAAGGCAAATGAACCCGGCGCAGGCTGCGCGCCATTACCAGAGCCTTGAAGGCCGAGCGGGCCGAGTTGAAGGCAACGGCCTGCGGGTAAGGATTATGTCCTTTACGCAGTTCCAGTTCGAAATAACCGCCGATGGCTTCAGGCACGGACAATTTCTCCACCTTTGGCCCAGGCCCCTACGGTCTGCGCGTCGTTGTACATCAAGACGTCGAGAATCGACAGGCCGGGCACGAAGGGTTGTTCACGCCCTCCCTGCCGGTAGTCGGGCAAGGTCGCCTTGAGCAACTCAAGGGTAATACCAACCTGTTGGAATACCTCGGCCTGGTAGAGGTGACCGCCATTGACAGGATTGAGGTAGTGAGTGCCGGCGCAGGCCTGGACCACTTCGAGTACCCGATCCTGGGCTTTGCTGTCCGCGCAAATCGACAGATCGCTGGAGCGCATGATCGGTGTTTGCAACCCTATCAGCGCGCAGCAGGCTCGCAGGATTCGTTCGTTGAGCTCGGCAATGCTCGAAGCCGGTTCGACCAGCAGCGCTTCCAGCCACGCCAGCAGGTACGGAGCGTGGGGCGCGCGGCGATAGGCGAAACTCAGCTTGTTGAGGATATCGCCAGGATCGAACGTCTCGGCAATACGTTTTTCCATGATCTGCTGAGTGTGACTGCCCTTGCTCAGTGGTACACGGAACCACTTCGGCTCCTGCTCCAGCAGATAACGGTTGCGTTCGATCCAGCCGTTCTTGATGAACTGCACATTGTCGTAGATGACAAAACAGTCGACAGCGGCGATCAGCTGGAAATAACCCAGGTATGGCAGGAAATAAGGTTGCATGAGCGCAACCCGGTACTGCTCGTCAGCTGCAGGGCCGCACTTCTTCGAGGTATTGGCCTGGCTCATGCCACCCGGGCCCTGAGCAGTACCTCGATGATTCGCGCCTGGGTCTGCGGATCGAGATCCGGATAGATCGGCAGGCAAAGTACCTGGCGGGACACGTTGTAGGCATTGCCCAATTGGGAGAGGTCCGAACTGGGAAGACCGCGATACATTGGAAACTCGCATATCAGCGGGTAGAAATACCGGCGCACGAGAATGTTTTCGGCGCGATAGCGGTCGTACAGCTCATCCCGACTCACCCCGAACCGCTCACCATCGACCAGGATCGGACAATAAGCGAAATTCCAGTCCAGCCCCTGCGGTTGCTCCAGCAGGCTGATACCGGGAATGCCCTCCAGGGCGCTCCGATAATACTCAAACACCTTTTGCCGACGGTTCAGGGCCTCATCGATGTAGCGTAACTGCAGCACTCCGAACGCCGCCTGCAGTTCGTTCATCTTCCCGTTGATACCGGGAGCCATGACCGTGACTTCATCGGCGAAACCGAAATTCTTCAGGTAATCGATACGCTGCTTGATTTTTTCGTCACGGCAGATGATGGCGCCGCCTTCAAATGTATTGAAGACCTTAGTGGCGTGGAAGCTGAGGATCGACAGGTCGCCGTTGTTGAGAACGCTTGCGCCGTTATGCCGGACCCCGAAGGCATGTGCGGCGTCATAGATAACCTTGAGTCCGTAGGTATCGGCGACGGCCTGGATGCCCTCGACATCACAGGGAATGCCATAGCAATGGACCGGAAGAATCGCCGATGTCGCCGGAGTGATGGCCTCGGCGATACGCCGTGGATCGAGGTTCTTGGTCACTGGGTCGATGTCCACGAACACTGGCTTGAGGTTGTTCCACAGCAGCGAGTGGGAGGTGGCCACGAACGAATAAGGCGTCGTGATGACTTCACCCGTAATGCGCAAGGCCTGGAGCGCGGTCACCAAAGCCAGGGTGCCGTTGGAAAACAGCGACAGATGCTCGACCCCGAGGTATTCGGCCAACTCCTGTTCCAGTTGTTGGTGGAAGGGTCCGCCATTGGTCAGGCGCTTACTGTCCCAGATTCGCTGCAGGTAAGGCGTGAACTCTTCCAGAGGAGGTAGCAGCGGGCTGGTAACGGTAATGGAATCGGCCATGGGTACACTACTCGGGTGACTGAAAAATGGCACACGGCTCGGGAGCTCCTCTGACGCGGCGTTGCATCGCGGTCTATATCGGCGGGCTGCAACGCCATGAAACCGACAGCTGACTCTTGATGTGGAGGTACCCCAGCAAAAAATCGGCCAACTCCCGGTGACCCCGATAATCGGTTGCCTTACGGTGCGTCTTTGCCGACCTCATACTCACGCAATTTATTAGCGATGGTCGTATGGGAAACCCCCAACCGCTTGCCCAATTGCCGGCTGCTCGGGTGCTCGGAATACAGGCGCTCCAGCACGGCTTTCTCGAAACGCCCAACGATCTCGTCCAACCCACCTTCAAGGGAAAAATCGCCAAGGGGCTGACGCACGCCGTAGTCCGGCAGACGGATATGCTCGGCCTTCACCTTCCCGCCGTCACACAGGGAAACGGCCTGGAACAGCACGTTTTCCAGCTGTCGGACATTGCCCGGCCAGTGGTAGTGACTGAGGCGGTCCATTGCCGCCGGGGCCAGCTTGGGCAGTGCACAACCGATCTGGCGGCTGGCCTGGTCGAGGAAATGTTCCACCAGCGGCTCCAGGCCATCGAGGCATTCGCGCAGGGGTGGGATGTGCAAGGAAAGCACGTTCAAGCGGTGGTACAAATCCTGACGGAATTCGCCCCGGGCACAGAGTTCGGACAAGTCGACCTGGGTGGCGCAGATCACCCTGACGTCCAGGTACACCTCTTCATCGCTGCCGACACGCCGGAAGCAACCGTCCTGCAGGAAGCGCAGCAATTTCACTTGCAAGCGCGGGCTCATCTCCCCGACCCCGTCGAGGAACAGCGTTCCTCCGGCGGTCAGTTCCAGCAGGCCGAGCTTGCCTTCGGCCCGGGCGCCTTCGAAGGCCCCCGGCCCGTAGCCGAACAGTTCGGTCTCGGCCATGGACTCGGGCAGCCCGGCGCAGTTGAGTGCCATCAAGGGCGATTGCCCGCGCGGGCTCGCCAGGTGACAAGCGCGCGCCAGCAGTTCCTTGCCAGTGCCGGTTTCGCCTTCTATCAATAGCGGCGCGTCCAGCGGGGCCATGCGCCGGGCCTCACGGACCACCGCCGCCATCACTTTCGAACTCTGGAAAATACTGTCGAAGCCGCGCAACTCCTGCTTGCGCACGTTATAGATCCGCTCGCCCACCCGGTCGGCCCGGTGCAGCGTCAGCACCGCACCGGCCATGGCTTCGCTGTCGTCGTGTTCCGATTGCAGTGGCGCGATGTCCGCCAGGAACACATCGCCCTTGACCTTGACCCGCAGGCCGTTGATACGCGATTGGTTGGCGCGCACCAGTTCCGGCAAGTCGAAATCCTCGGCGTAACGGGACAGGGGGATGCCCGGCACCTCGTCGACACGCACCCCGAGCAACTGCGCCGCCGCCCGGTTGGCCGCGACGATGGAGCCCCCCATATCGATGGACAGCACCGGAAACTCCAAGGCGCCGAGCAAGGCGTTGAGTTCCATGTGCCGACGCTCACTGGGCATCAGTCCTACGCGCTTGACGCCAAACACCCCGGCGATGCCTTCGAATTTCGGACGCAGTGCCTGGAACTGGATGTTGATCAGGTTTGGGCAGTGCAGGTAGATCGCGTTGCCATGCTCACCACCGACCTCCCCTCGGGCGACGTTGATGCCGTATTCCACCAACAAGTTGAGGATGTCCCGCAGGATGCCGATGCGGTTCTGGCAATGGACTTTGATGCGCATGGAAAGGCCCGGATTTGGATGAGAGAGACGCGCCATTCAAGCCCCGACACCCACCTGTGGCGAGGGAGCTTGCTCCCTCGCCACGGGGTTTTGCGTAGGGCTTTTTGTCTAGGCACACAAATAGTTGTCAAGATTATGTGACAGCTGTAGGCCGTTTCCCACTCAAAAATCCTGATACTGCCGAAGTATAGGCAATTGTGTAACGATAAGTTTACGAAGTGAGCCATTCTTGGCCCCGCTAGCTGGCTCACCCCTACTGCACGTATCCCTGCTTCGCGCTATCTCTATTGCATCGCTGGACATAACAACAAACACATCATCCCCCTGAGGGAAATCAGCAGGAGAGCAGCATGAAGCAGACGCAGTACGTGGCCCGCGAGCCCGATGCGCAAGGTTTTATCCACTACACCGCTGAAGAACACGCGGTGTGGAACACGCTGATCACCCGCCAGCTGAAAGTCATCGAAGGCCGTGCGTGCCAGGAATACCTGGATGGCATCGACAAGCTGGGCCTGCCCCACGACCGTATCCCGCAACTGGACGAAATCAACAAGGTGCTGGGCCAGACCACGGGCTGGCAAGTCGCCCGGGTGCCAGCACTGATTCCCTTCCAGACCTTCTTCGAATTGCTCGCCAGCAAACAGTTTCCTGTGGCGACCTTTATTCGCACCCGGGAAGAGTTGGATTACCTGCAGGAACCGGACATTTTCCACGAGATCTTCGGCCACTGCCCGCTGCTGACCAACCCTTGGTTCGCGGAATTTACCCACACCTACGGCAAACTCGGCCTGCAGGCGTCCAAGGAAGAACGGGTTTACCTGGCGCGCCTGTACTGGATGACCATCGAGTTCGGCCTGGTGCAGACCCCGCAGGGCCGGCGCATCTACGGCGGCGGCATCCTGTCTTCGCCCAAGGAAACCGTGTACTGCCTGTCTGACGAGCCGGAACACCAGGCCTTCGATCCGTTGGAAGCCATGCGCACGCCGTATCGCATCGACATCCTGCAACCGGTGTATTTCGTGCTGCCCGAACTCAAGCGTCTGTTCGACCTGGCTCACGAAGACATCATGGGCATGGTCAAGCGCGGTCGGGAGCTGGGCTTGCATGCCCCGAAATTCCCACCAAAAGCGGCGTGAACCGCCTCTTTTAATCCCAATTGAGTCTGTTGCACGACGCTGCTTTGCTTTAGCGTGGGTGCATCGACGCTTTCCAAATATTCGATCCAGGAACACACCATGAACACTCTGAACCAAGCCCATTGCGAAGCCTGCCGCGCCGATGCCCCGCAAGTCAGCGACGAAGAACTGCCGGTGCTGATCAAGCAGATCCCCGACTGGAACATCGAAGTGCGCGACGGCGTCATGCAGCTGGAAAAAGTTTTCCTGTTCAAGAACTTCAAGCACGCCCTGGCGTTCACCAACGCCGTCGGCGAGATCTCCGAAGCCGAAGGCCACCACCCCGGCCTGCTCACCGAATGGGGCAAAGTCACCGTGACCTGGTGGAGCCACTCCATCAAGGGCCTGCACCGCAACGACTTCATCATGGCCGCCCGCACCGATGACGTGGCCAAGACCGCCGAGGGCCGCAAGTAATGCATTTCGATGCCATCGGCCGGGTACCCGGCGACCCGATCCTCGGCCTGATGGAGGCCTACGGGGCGGACAGCAACCCGAGCAAGTTCGACCTGGGCGTGGGTGTCTACAAGGACGCCCAGGGCCTGACGCCGATTCTTGAGTCGGTGAAACGGGCCGAGCAGCGACTGGTGGATCGCCAGACCACCAAGACCTACATCGGTGGTCATGGTGACGCCGCGTTCGGCCAGTTGATCAATGAGCTGGTACTGGGCGCCGACTCGCCGCTGATCGCAGCAAAACGCGCGGGCGCCACCCAGACACCGGGCGGCACCGGCGCCCTGCGCCTGAGCGCCGACTTCATCGCCCAGTGCCTGCCGGGCCGTGGCGTATGGCTGAGCAACCCGACCTGGCCGATCCACGAAACCATTTTCGCCGCGGCCGGGGTCAAGGCCAGTCATTACCCCTACGTGGGCGCTGATAATCGCCTGGATTTCGAGGCGATGCTGGCGACCTTGAACCAGGCGCCCAAAGGCGATGTGGTGCTACTGCACGCCTGCTGCCACAACCCCACCGGGTTCGACCTGTCCCATGAGCAATGGCGCCAGGTGCTGGAGGTGGTGCGCAGCCGCGACCTGCTACCGCTGATCGACTTTGCCTACCAGGGCTTCGGCGATGGCTTGGAGCAGGACGCCTGGGCGGTCCGGTTGTTTGCCCAGGCCCTGCCGGAAGTGCTGGTCACCAGTTCCTGTTCGAAGAACTTCGGCCTTTACCGCGACCGTACCGGTGCGTTGATCGTCTGCGCCCGGGATGGCGAGAAGCTGGTGGACGTCCGCAGCCAACTGGCAAACATCGCCCGCAATCTCTGGTCGACACCGCCGGACCATGGCGCGGCCGTCGTGGCGACCATCCTCGGCGACCCGGAACTCAAAAGCCTGTGGGCCGATGAAGTCCAGGCCATGCGCCTGCGCATCGCGCAATTGCGCAGCGGTTTGCTGGAAGCCCTCGAATCCCATGGCTTGCGCGAGCGCTTTGCCCATATCGGCGTGCAACGCGGGATGTTTTCCTACACTGGCCTGACGCCGGAGCAGGTCAAGCACCTGCGCGAGCGCCACAGTGTCTACATGGTCGGCACCGGCCGGGCCAACGTGGCCGGCATCGACGCCACGCGCCTGGACCTGCTGGCCGAGGCGATTGCCGACGCTTGCAAGTAACCCAAGGCCGGGCACTTCCCCTGTGGCGAGGGAGCTTGCTCCCGCTGGGCTGCGCAGCAGCCCTGAAACCTGGCACCTCGGAGTGTCAGGCGGCCTCTAACCAGGCACTTGGGGTGGCTTCGCCGCCCAGCGGGAGCAAGCTCCCTCGCCACAGTGGATCAAACACACCCGAAGTCATCCGCCGCCCTTGAGGCGTTACGAGCCCGTCCACTCCTGGACAAACTGCCCGAGATCTTCCTGGGGCGCGGTGCGCGCTTCTTTCTGCGGTGTGCCCAGGTAGAGGAAACCGATCACCTCTTCCCCCTCTTCAAGGCCAAGCCCCCTGGCCACATGCGGCGAATACGCCAGTTCACCGGTACGCCACACCCCACCCACCCCTTGGGCATACGCGGCCAGCAAGATGCCATGGGCCGCGCAGCCGGCCGCCAACAGTTGCTCGGATTTCGGGATTTTGAAATGGTCCTGCAGACGGGCAATCACCACCACGACCAGCGGCGCGCGCAATGGGCCGTTGAGGGCTTTTTCCACGACGGCTTCAGGGGCGAGCGGGTCATTGAATTTCGCCGCTTCGGCCAGCAGTTCGCCCATGCGATGCCGCGCCTGTCCCTCGACCGTCAGAAAGCGCCAAGGCCGCAACTGGCCGTGATCCGGCGCCCGCATGGCCGCGGCGAACATGAGTTCGCGCTGTTCCGGCGTGGGTGCCGGCTCCACCAGGCGCGGGACAGAAACACGATTGAGCAAAGCGTCGAGAGCCTGCATCGGCCACCTCCTGAAAAAATGTTTGGCTATTCTAGCGGGAAGCGCCGCCGGCTGCCGGTTTACATGCCGCTTGTCGCGGGTAGAATGGCGCCCTTCCCTTTACAGCCTGAGCGGACTTCATGGCGTTGCCGACCCTGCGGATCATTGGTTTCATCATCGGCATCTTCCTGATCACCCTGGCGATCTTCATGGTCGTGCCCATGGCCACCCTGTTGGTCTTCGAGCGCACCCGCGACCTGCCGTCGTTCCTCTGGTCGAGCATGATTACCTTCGTCGCCGGCCTGGCACTGGTGCTTCCCGGGCGCCCGGAACACATCCACCTGCGTCCGCGGGACATGTACCTGCTGACCGTCAGCAGCTGGCTGGTGGTGTGTATCTTCGCCGCCCTGCCCTTCCTGCTGACCCAGCACATCAGCTATACGGATTCGTTCTTCGAAAGCATGTCGGGCATCACCGCCACCGGCGCCACCGTCCTGAGCGGCCTGGACACCATGTCCCCGGGCATCCTGATGTGGCGCTCGCTGCTGCACTGGCTCGGCGGTATCGGCTTCATCGGCATGGCAGTGGCGATCCTGCCGCTGCTGCGCATCGGTGGCATGCGGCTGTTCCAGACCGAGTCCTCGGACCGCTCGGAAAAAGTCATGCCCCGGTCCCATATGGTGGCGCGGCTGATCGTGGCGTCCTACGTGGGCATCACCATCCTCGGCACCCTGGCGCTCTGGTGGGCCGGGATGAGCCTGTTCGATGCCATCAACCATTCGATGTCGGCGATCTCCACCGGCGGGTTCTCCACCTCGGACCTGTCCCTGGCCAAATGGACCCAGCCGGCGGTGCACTGGGTCGCCATCGTCATCATGATCCTCGGCAGCCTGCCGTTTGCCCTGTATGTCTCGACGCTACGCGGCAATCGCCGGGCGCTGATCAAGGACCAGCAGGTCCAAGGGCTCATCGGCGTGCTGCTGGTGACCTGGCTGGTACTCGGCACCTGGTATTGGGCGACCACCGACCTGCATTGGCTGGACGCGCTGCGGCACGTGGCGCTGAACGTGACGTCCATCGTCACTACCACCGGCTTCGCCCTGGGCGACTACAGCCTGTGGGGCAATTTCTCGTTGATGCTGTTCTTCTACCTGGGGTTCGTCGGCGGCTGTTCAGGCTCGACGGCTGGCGGGATCAAGATTTTCCGCTTCCAGGTCGCCTACATCCTGCTTCGGGCCAACCTCAACCAACTGATCCACCCCCGTGCGGTGATCAAGCAGAAGTACAACGGTCATCGCCTCGACGAAGAAATCGTCCGCTCGATCCTCACGTTCTCGTTCTTCTTCGCCATCACCATTTGCGTGATCGCCCTGCTGCTGTCGCTGCTGGGCGTGGAGTGGATGACGGCCCTGACCGGCGCGGCCAGTACCGTGTCCGGTGTCGGCCCGGGACTGGGGGAAACCATCGGGCCAGCCGGCAACTTCGCACCGCTGCCGGACGCGGCCAAGTGGATTCTGTCCGGGGGCATGCTGCTGGGCCGGCTGGAGATCATCACGGTGTTCGTGCTGTGTATCCCGGCGTTCTGGCGCCACTGACCGGTTCAGGCTGGCTTGCCAGTCGCGCCCGGTATTCGCCGGGCGTGGTGTCGAACCAACGGCGAAAGGCCCGGAAAAAATTGCTCGGGTCGGCGAACCCCAGCAGATAGGCGATTTCCAGCAGCGTCATGCCTGGCTGCGCCAGGTACTGCTCGGCCAGTTCACGACGGGTGTCTTCGAGCAGGTTCTGGAAACTGGTGCCCTCTTCCTGCAAGCGCCGCTGCAAGGTGCGCTGCGACAGGTGCAACGTCTGCGCCACCACGTCTCGCTTGGGTTCCCCCTGGGGCAACAGCCGACACAACACTTGTCGCGCCTTGTGGGTCACGCGGCTTTCCGAAAAACGCGCGAGGTACTCCCCGGCAAACCGGTCGTGAAGCTGTGCCATGGCTTCGTTGGCCGTCGGCAGCGGCGCCTCCATGTCGGCCCGCTCAAAGATCAGCGCGTCATAAGGCGCGCCAAACACCAGTGGCGCGGGGAAGGCTCGGTGATAAGGCGCCAGGTCCAACGGTTCCGCGCCCTGGAGCAACACCTTCACCGGGTGCAGGGTGCGCCCGGTCAACCAACTGCACAGGGCCAGCGCACACGCCAGGGACGCTTCAGCACTTTGACGGGTCGGGGGCAGATGGTCGCCATGCACCGTCAGGATCAGCCCGTAGCCCTCTTCCAACTGGCGAAAACTCAAATCGGCGCTTTCGGCAATGATCCGCTGGTAACGCACCAACCGCTGGAAACCCTCCACCAGGGTGCGACTGGACATCAAGGCGTAGCCAACCACATGGAACGAGGCCGGGCGCACCACCTTGCCCATGTTCAAGCCAATGGCCGGGTTACCCGACAACTCCACCGCCCGTTGCCAGAGCCGGGTCATCGAGTCCTGGGGGAAACGCGCATCCGGATCCTCCAGCGCATCGAAGTCCAGCCCCAGTTGCTTGAACAGCATCCGACAATTCAGGCCGTCCATTTCCAACGCCTTGACAATCCCCATCGCCCAGCTTGAAGAAGTGGTTCGTTCGCTCATGACGTTTTACTTGCATGACGAGCCGCAGGGTACGGCTGGATTTGCGAAGGATACTAAAGTGGCGCTGATTGTCACTGGCCGTAGCGATTGATGGTTCTAGACTTCAAGTACCGGAACAATAACCACAGAGCCAGCCGTCGTGGGAAACGCTAAACGATTCAATAGCTTCGCCGAGTTCTACCCGTATTACCTCAGCGAACACAGCAACAGCACCTGCCGGCGACTGCATTTCATCGGCACCTCCCTGGTTATCCTGGTGTTCGCCCTCGCTCTGGTCGTGGGTAACGGGTGGCTGTGGCTCGTCCTGCCCGTGGCCGGCTACGGCTTCGCCTGGGTCGGGCACTTCTTCTTCGAAAAGAACCGTCCCGCCACCTTCCAGCATCCGCTCTACAGCCTGCTCGGCGATTTCGTCATGTACCGCGACATGCTGCTGGGCAAGGTCGCGTTCTAACAAGGACTGCCGATGAGCAACCACGCACGCTTTACCCACATGAAAGAAGGCACCCGACAAGACTGGGCGATCATCGCGGCCGACTTCAGCGCCTACGCGCGGCAATTGCCGGGCCGGATCCTGGCCCACTTGAAGCTGCTGGACGGCGATTTCGGCGGGTTCCCGGTGGATCGCCTGACTCATTCCCTGCAAACCGCCACCCGTGCCTACCGGGACGGGCGGGACGAGGAATACGTGGTCTGTGCCCTGCTCCACGACATCGGCGACACCTTGGGTTCATACAACCACCCGGACATCGCCGCGGCGATCCTCAAGCCCTTCGTCAGCGCCGAAAACCTGTGGATGGTGGAGAAGCACGGGATTTTCCAGGGCTATTACTTCTTCCATCACCTGGGCATGGACCGGCACCTGCGCGAGCAATTCAGTGGCCATCCGCAATACCAGGCGACCATTGAGTTCTGTGCGAAGTACGACGCGGCGGCATTCGATGCCGAATACGACACCCTGCCGTTGAGTTTCTTCGAGCCGATGCTGGAAAGGGTCTTTGCCACGCCGAAGCAATCGATCTACAAGGCGGCGATGGCTGACATACCGGCCTGACAGACACAGCAAAACCCGTGGCGAGGGAGCTTGCTCCCGCTGGGTGGCGAAGCCGCCCTGTTTTTGGGGGCTGCTGCGCAGCCCAGCGGGAGCAAGCTCCCTCGCCACAGGGGGTTATATGTTTGCTTGCGAAAGCATCAGACCGGTCTAAACCGGCTCGGCCACTTTCAACTCAGCCTTGAGCAGCGCCTCCCGCGCCTGGGCTTCCGCCAGCCGATACAGCTCGATCGACCCGTCCCAATGCTCGATCAGCGCCGTGCAGGATTCGACCCAATCGCCACAATTGAGGTATTCCACCTCGCCCACCATGCGCATCTCGGCGTGGTGGATATGTCCACAGACCACGCCATGCAGTTCGCGCTTCACACACTCGTGGGCGATGGCTTCTTCGAAATCGCTGATGAAGCTGACGGCGGTCTTGACCTTGTGCTTGAGGTACGCCGACAACGACCAGTAGCCGTAGCCATAACGCGCTCGCCAATGGTTGAGCCAGCGGTTCAGCGTGAGGGTGAACTCGTAGGCCGAATCCCCAAGGAACGCCAGCCAACGGTGGTAACGGGTGATGACATCGAACTGGTCGCCATGGATCACCAACAAGTGCCGACCATCGGCGGTGACGTGCACCGCTTCGTCCACCAACTGGATATTGCCCAGGATCAGCTTCGAATAGCGTCGCAGGAATTCGTCATGGTTGCCGGTGACGTAGATCACTTCGGTGCCGCGCTTGCTCATGGTCAGCAAGCGACGAATGACGTTGGTGTGGGCCTGGGGCCAATACATGCCACCGCGCAGTTTCCAACCATCGATGATGTCACCCACCAGGTAGATCTTGTCGGCGTGGTAGCCCTTGAGAAACTGCGACAAGTGCTCGGCCTGGCAATCCCGGGTGCCCAAGTGCACATCGGAAATCCACAGGGTGCGAACACGCTGCTTGCGGCTGGGTTTGGCGAGCTCGGCGCTGGTCATTGGGCAACCCTCTGATCGTTTTCGCCACTGTGCACGCCAGCGGTTAATGGCCCATGACAAACACAAGTCAATTACATGACAGCGCGGGGCGGTGCGCCCTCGGTGTATGCTGGCGGCCTGAGACGGGAGACCGCGATGAGACCGATCCTCACGCTACGCCATTACAGCCACGATTTGATTGTCCACAGCCACGACCACGCGCAACTGGTGTTCGGGTTGTCCGGCGCGCTGGATTTCGAGGTCGAAGGGCGTGGCAGCCAGGTGGTGCAACAGAGTTTCGTGGTAGTACCCGCCGGTGCCCATCATGCCTGCGGCAGTCCCCAGGGCAGTCGCTGCCTGGTGCTGGATGTGCCCAGTGACGATTGGGTCGGGCAATGCCTGGGGGATCACGCCGACGCCAGCCGCCGCTTGCTCGATGCCACCGCTCGCCTGCCCCTGGACCCGGGACAAAGCCAGTTGGTCAGTTGGCTGGCAGGCAGCCGGGTGGACGACCCGGTGATCGCCCAGCAAGGCGCGGTGCTGCTACTGGCGACTCTCAATGACGTTCGCCAGCGCCCCCTCGGTGGCCGGCGCCTGCCCTACGCCGCACTCAACGCCCACATCGACCAGAACGCCGCCTACCCGCTGCAAGTGGCGGACCTGGCGCGGGTCGCCGGCCTTTCCAGCGCCCGCCTGCATGCGCGCTTCATCGCCGAGTGCGGACAAACCCCAATGGAGTACATCCGCAGCCGCCGCTTGCACCAGGCCGTGGCGTTGTTGCGCGAGTCGGACCTGCCCATCGGCGAGATCGCCCACCGGGTCGGCTACAGCTCCCAGAGCGCTTTCGCCGCAGCGGTGCTGCGGGAATTCGGCGCCTCGCCGGGCAAGCTGCGGCGTCAGCGCTAGAGGCGCGCTAAAAATCGCTAGGATCGCGACAGACATAGCCGCCTCACCCACGCTTAAATACTGACATCCGTGACGCGGCGGTCCTGTGGGAGCTTGCTCCGGGCGGCAATCCGACGATTGCTATCTGTCAGTCAATATCTGCATTGCCTGAATCACCGCTTTCGCGAGCAAGCTCGCTCCCACAGAAGACACTCGCCAGTTGCCCCACTGTCTGTCGAAAGGATTGAAATGACGCCCCGTACCGCCCTCGGCGCCCTGCACATTGGTGCACTCATGTTTGGCCTGACCGGTGTCTTCGGCAAACTCGCCGCGGCTTCGCCTGCGGTTATCGTGTTCGGTCGCGCCGTCTTCGCCGTGCTGGCCCTGGCGGTGTTCGCCCGGTTCGCCAGCAGCAGTCGCTGGCAGAAACTGCGGGCACAGGATGGCCGGCGATTGCTGCTGGGCGGCCTGTTGCTGGCCGGGCACTGGGTGAGTTTCTTCATCGCCGTGAAGGTGGCCGGCGTGGCGATCGCCACGTTGGGCTTCGCCAGTTTCCCGGCCTTCACGGTATTGCTCGAGGGGCTGATCTTCCGTGAGCGGATTCGCGCCAATGAAATCTGGCTGGTGGTGCTGGTGAGCGTCGGCCTGGTGTTGGTCACCCCGAACTTCGACCTGGCCAGCGGTGCCACCACCGGCCTGCTCTGGGCCGTGGCTTCGGGGCTGTTGTTTTCACTGCTGTCATTGACCAACCGTGCCGGCTCCGCGCATGTACCGCCCGTGCAGGCCGCGCTGTGCCAGAACGTGGTGGTCGGGTTGTGCCTGTTGCCGATGGCCGCGCCACAACTGAGCGACGTTCGCCCCCTCGACTGGTTGTGGATCGGCTTGCTCGGCGTGTTCTGCACCGGCCTGGCCCACAGCCTGTTCGTCGCCAGCCTGGCGGTGATCAAGGCCCGCACGGCGGCGGTGGTCTTCGCCATGGAACCGGTCTACGGCATCGCCATGGCCTGGTGGCTGTTCGACGAACGCCCGACGCTGCGCATGCTGCTGGGCGGCGTGGTGATCATCGCGGCCATCGTGATCTCGAGCCAGCTGGGCGGTTCGAAGAAACCGGAGGTGGGCGCCCAAGCCGCGTCTCACTGAACCCGGTCGTTGTGGCCCAGGTCCCGCTCCGGATCGATCCGGTCGCGGACCCGCTGCTTGAGGACCTTGGCCTCGGGAAAACCACCATCGGCCTTGCGCTCCCAGATTTGCGCACCGTCGCAACTGATGTGGAACACACCGCCGGTGCCCGGCACCAGGGACACTTTGCCCAGGTCGTCGCCGAAGGTACTGAGCAGTTCCTGGGCCAGCCAGGCGGCGCGCAGCAGCCATTGGCACTGGGTGCAATAGGTGATGACAACTTCGGGCTTGTGTTCGGTCATTGCGGGTGAACTCCTGGGTTCGAAGGCGTCGTTATAATACCTGCCTTTGATCGCCCGCCCCGAGATAGACGATGCGCCGCCTGCTCCCCCTCCTGCTTCTGCTGCTGTTGCCCCTGTCCGGCCATGCCAACCAGCCCGCCGTCGAAACGCCACGCCCGAAAATCGGCCTGGTGCTGTCCGGCGGCGCGGCGCGGGGCCTGGCCCACATCGGCGTGCTCAAGGCCCTGGAGGAGCAAGGCATCAAGATCGATGCCATTGCCGGCACCAGCATGGGCGCAGTGATCGGCGGGCTGTATGCCTCGGGCTACAAGATCGACGAGCTGGAAAAACTCGCCCTGGGCATCGACTGGCAACAGGCCTTGTCCGATGCGCCGCCACGCAAGGACGTGCCGTTCCGGCGCAAGCAGGATGACCGCGACTTCCTGGTGAAACAGAAACTGAGCTTTCGCGACGATGGCAGCCTCGGCCTGCCCTTGGGGGTCATCCAGGGCCAGAACCTGGCCCTGCTGCTCGAAAGCCTGCTGGCCCACGCCAGCGACACGCGGGACTTCGACAAACTGCCGATCCCGTTTCGCGCCGTCGCCACCGACATCGCCACAGGCGAAAAAGTCGTGTTCCGCAAAGGCCACCTGCCCAAGGTCATTCGCGCCAGCATGTCGATCCCAGCGGTGTTCGCCCCGGTGGAGCTGGACGGCCGGCTGCTGGTGGACGGCGGCATGGCCGACAATATCCCGCTGGATGTGGCCCGGGACATGGGCGTGGACGTGGCCATCGTGGTCGACATCGGCACCCCGCTGCGCACCCGCAAGCAACTGGTCACGGTGGTGGATGTGCTGAACCAGTCGACCACCCTGATGACCCGGCGCAACTCTGAAGAACAACTGGCCACCCTGAAAAAAAGCGACGTATTGATCCAGCCGGCCCTGGCGAGCTTCGGCTCCACCGACTTCGGCCGAGCCCAGGACATGATCGACGCCGGCTATCGCGCCACCCGGATACTCGAGTCACGCCTGGCCCCTCTACGTCCTTCCGAGGCCCCCGACGCCGAACTCATGGCCGCCCGCGCCCCCAGCGAACGCACACCGGTCATCACCGCCATTCGCGTAGAGAACGACTCGAAAGTCGGCGATGACGTGATTCGCTACTACATTCGCCAGCAGATCGGCGAGCCGCTGGACCTGGGCCGCCTGCAGACCGACATGGGCACGCTGTACGGCCTGGACTACTTCGAACAGGTGCAATACCGCGTGGTCCACAAGGGCCCGGACCACACCTTGGTGATCAGCGCCCGGGGCCGACGCACCGGCACCGACTACCTGCGGCTGGGGCTGAGCCTGTCGGACGATATGCGCGGCGACAGCGCTTTCAACCTGGGGGCCAGCTATCGGGTCAACGGCATCAATCGCCTGGGCGCCGAGTGGCTGACCCGGGCGCAGATCGGCGACAAGCAGGAGTTGTACAGCGAGTTCTACCAGCCATTGGACGTCGGCTCGCGCTACTTCATTGCCCCCTATGGGCAATTCGAATCGCGCAATGTGGAGTCCATCCTGGACAACGATCCGGTGGCCCAGTATCGCGTCGAACGTTATGGCTTCGGGCTCAACGTGGGCCGCCAGATCGGCAACAGCGGCGAAATCCGCTTCGGTGTCGGCCAGGCCTGGGGCAAGGCCGATGTGCGCATCGGCGACCACGACCAGCCCAGCGAGAATTTCAACGAAGGTTTCTACGAACTCAAGTACTCGTTCGACTCCCTCGACAGCGTGTATTTCCCCCATGAAGGGGAAGACATCGGCCTGAGCTGGCGCCAATACGAACCGGGGCTGGGCTCCGACCAGCGCTACCGCCAGTGGGAATTCAAACTGGACAAGGCGCTTAGCAGCGGCCCGGACACCTTCATCCTGGGCGGGCGCTACGGCCGCACCCTGGACACCGCGGAGGTCGTGACCTCCAGCTTTGTGCTCGGTGGCGCGCGGCAATTGTCCGGCTTTCGCGAAGATGGGGTGTCCGGACAGAACATGAGCCTGATGCGTGCCGTGTATTACCGCCGCCTCACACCGCGGGCCTACCTGCCATTGGATTTCCCGTTGTACATCGGCGGCTCGTTGGAACGCGGCCGGGCCTGGAACAACGATAATGAATTCGACAGTGGCTACATCAACGCCGCCAGCATTTTCCTCGGTTTCGATACACCGTTGGGGCCATTGAACTTCAGCTATGGCTTCAACGACGACGATGAACAGGCGGTGTACCTGAACCTGGGGCAGACGTTTTGAGGGGCTGGGTGTTTGCCCGGGCTGGATTGATAACCTGACAGGCCGTCA
>NZ_JACNDD010000299.1:0-1016 GCF_017351395.1 Pseudomonas sp. FW305-28 | reverse complement strand
CGCCAGGGCTTCATGCTCGACGACTGCCAGGCCAAGTGCCTGCTGACGTTCAGTACCGAGACCGTGCCCGAGGGTGCATCGCGCATCGACCTGGACACGCTGGACAGCCAGGGCCCGGCGCACAACCCGGCATTGGCGCAGTCCAGCGAGTCGATCGCCTACATCATGTACACCTCGGGTTCCACCGGGCAGCCCAAGGGCGTGCTGGTGCCACATCGAGCCATCAACCGTTTGGTGATCAACAACGGTTACGCCGACTTCAACGCGCAGGACCGCATCGCCTTCGCCTCGAATCCGGCGTTCGACGCCAGCACCATGGACGTCTGGGGTGCGTTGCTCAATGGCGGGCAGGTGGTGGTGATCGACCACGAAACCCTGCTTGAGCCGTCAAGGTTCGCCCAGGTCTTGCAGGACTCGGGCGTTACGGTGCTGTTCGTGACCACGGCAATCTTCAACCAATACGTGCAACTGATTCCCCAGGCCCTCGGCGGCCTGCGGATCCTGCTGTGCGGCGGTGAACGGGCCGATGTGGCGTCGTTCCGGCGCTTGCTGGACCTGGCGCCCGGTTTGCGCCTGGTGCACTGCTATGGCCCGACCGAAACCACCACCTACGCCACCACCCTCGAGGTGAAGGCCGTGGCGGTGGATGCCGAATGCGTGCCCATTGGCGGACCGATCGGCAATACCCAGGTGTACGTGCTCGATGCACGCCAGCAATTGGCGCCGTTGGGTGTCGTCGGCGAGATGTACATCGGCGGCCAGGGCGTGGCCAAGGGGTATCTGAACCGGCCCGAGCTGACGGCGGAAAAATTCATCGCCGACCCGTTCAGCCATGAACCCGACGCGCTGCTGTACCGCACTGGTGACCTCGGTCGCTGGTTGCCGGAAGGCAGCCTGGAATGCCTGGGGCGCAACGATGATCAAGTGAAGATCCGCGGTTTCCGCATCGAGCTGGGCGAGATCGAAGCCAAGCTGGTGGCCTGTGACGGCGTGAAGGACGCGGTGGTGCTGGTGCG
>NZ_JACNDD010000298.1:0-1031 GCF_017351395.1 Pseudomonas sp. FW305-28 | reverse complement strand
CCCATGGGCACCGGTTGTTGATGACCATCGAGCAGGTAGATCCGGGTGTTGGCAATCGGCTTGCCGATCGGCGTGCTGTCCGGGGTGTCCGTCCCCGCGCAATCCCACGCGGTCACGTCCACCGCCGCTTCGGTCGGACCGTACAGGTTGTACAGGCCAGTGTGCGGCAATTGCGCCTTGAAGCGCCGCACCAGATGCCCCGGCAACGCTTCGCCGCTGCACATCACCCGCACCAGACCTGCGCATTGACCTGCCTCGCCATGGGCCAGGAACACATCGAGCATCGACGGTACGAAGTGCAGCGTGGTGATGCCGTGCCGCTGGATGGCTTCGCGCAGGTACGCCGGGTCGCGATGCCCACCCGGACGCGCCATCACCAGCCGCGCACCACTGAACAGCGGCCAGAAGAACTCCCACACCGACACGTCGAAGCTGAACGGGGTCTTTTGCAGCACCGCATCCGTGGCGGTCAGTCCGTACTCGTCCTGCATCCACAGCAGGCGGTTGACCACCCCACCATGCTCGTTCATCACGCCCTTGGGCAGGCCGGTGGAGCCCGAGGTGTAGATGACATAGGCCAGGTGATGGGCATGCAGGCCTTCGACCTGCGGATTGTCGGTGGGCTGCGTCGAAAACCCTTGCGCCTCATCCAGCAGCAAGGTTCGCGCCTGCGTCGCCGGCAGGCTCGCCTGCAACGCACGTTGGGTCAGCACCACCATGGGCGCGCTGTTCTCCAGCATGTAGGCCAGGCGCTCGTGAGGATAATCCGGGTCCAGCGGCACATACGCCGCACCGGCCTTGAGAATCCCCAGCAGGCCCGCGACCATGTCCAGGCTGCGATCGGCACAGATCGCCACGCGGTCATCCGGGCGAATGCCCAGTTCCAGCAGGCGATGGGCAATCTGGTTGGCCCGCTCATTGAGTTGCGCGTAACTCAGTTGCGCCTCGTCGGCCACCACCGCTACAGCGTCCGGGCAAGCCTCGACCCGCGCCTCGAACAGGCCGTGCAGGGTCAGGCCCTGCGGGTAGTC
>NZ_JACNDD010000297.1:0-1073 GCF_017351395.1 Pseudomonas sp. FW305-28 | reverse complement strand
CCACCACTCGGTGCCTCGCCTAGGCTCGGCATGCCTGAACGAAGGCATTGCTCCGTGGGCCGCCGCGAAGGGCCATCCATGGCCCAGCGCGGCTAACCCGGCATCCATGCCGGGTTGCCCACTGCGCAATACCTTCGTTCAGCCAGCGTGGTTAATGGGGCGCCAAGATCAACGTCCACCGCGAGGCGGCCTAGTAGCCGACCTGGTTCTTGGTGGGACCGCGTTTTCCCTGTGGGAGCGAGCTTGCTCGTGAAGAGGCCGGAGCATTCAACATCTTCAACGACTGTGCCATCGTCTTCGCGAGCAAGCTCGCTCCCACATTGGATCGGAGTCCAGATGCCAGAATCAGGTCGGCTGTCAGGCCGCCATCGCGAGTAAGCTCGCTCCCACAGGCTCTTCATCCAACCAATCGACCCTTTTTGCTGTTCGATAATCGCCCAAAACCCGCAAACGGCAATTGAACCGATCCCGGGCCGCCCTTCACCATCCCTCGCACAAAACCAATAACAACAGGTTCGACGCCATGCCCCTACGCCCCGCCTCGCCCGGCTGATCCCCGATCGCCCTGACACCCCTGGCTCCACCCTTACCGCCTGCACTTCAAAACGTGCGGCAACGACCCGCTTCGTCCACAAAAAATAGAGACAACGCCCATGAAGCCCACACAGCACTTGTTCCCCAGCCTCATTGCCGTCGCCCTGAGCGGTACCGCCCTGCCCGTCCTGGCGGCGGAATCGGGGTTTGTCGAAGATGCCAAGGCCACGCTGAACCTGCGTAACTTCTATTTCAACCGCAACTTCACCAACCCGAACAACGCCCAGGGCAAGGCCGAAGAGTGGACCCAAAGTTTCATCCTCGACGCCAAGTCCGGGTTCACCCAGGGCACGGTCGGTTTCGGCGTGGACATACTGGGGATGTACTCGGTCAAGCTCGACGGCGGTCGCGGCACGGCGGGTACGCAATTGCTGCCGGTGCATGACGACGGTCGCCCGGCCGACGACTTCGGCCGTTTGGGCGTGGCCCTGAAGGCCAAGGTGTCGAAGACCGAGCTGAAGGTCGGCGAGTGGATGCCA
>NZ_JACNDD010000296.1:0-1245 GCF_017351395.1 Pseudomonas sp. FW305-28 | reverse complement strand
TGAACTGGTCAACTAATTTTGGACACCAGTTACGGTTTCATGCTGCCAGTTTCTCCATAGCTACCGGCGACCGGTAGTCGTTGTAGCTATGGAGTCTGACGTTGTTGTAACGCATCACATAACGCTGCACATCCACGCGGGCTTCATGCTCCGAGCTGTAGCCATCTTCTGGCACCCACTCTGACTTCAGGCTCCCAAAGAAACGCTCCATCGGGGCGTTGTCCCAGCACTCACCTTTGCGACTCATGCTTTGCAGGAGTCCATGCTTGCGCATTTCATTCCTGAATTTGTGGCTGGTGTATTGGCAGCCTTGATCGGAATGAAACAGCACCTCTTTTGGGCAACCTCGCAATTGCACCGCCATTCGCAACGCTTCGCAGGTCAGCGAGGCATCGGAAATCATTGAAAACGACCAGCCCACGATCCGGCGAGCAAACAGATCCAGCACCGCCGCGAAATACATCCAGCGCTTGCCGACCTTGATGTACGTCACATCGCCACACCACACCTGGTTGATCGCCGTGACATCAAACTTGCGCTTGAGCACGTGCGGCGCCACCAACGCTTCCACGCCGGAAGATTTGTACTTGTGCCGCCGGCGCTGACGACTGGCAACACCGGCTTCGCGCATCAAGCTGCGAGCCATATGCCGCCCGACACGATGTCCCTTTGCTTGCAGCTCCTTGGAAAGGGTGCGAGACCCCGCGGATGCTCTGGACTCCTTGTGATGCTCGACCAGCACGGCTTTAAGTTTCTCCCGCTCGGGCTTCACTTTGCCTTGGCGCTGACGCCAGGCGTAAAAGCTGCTGCGGTTGACTCCAAACGCCCGACAGCAATTGTTAACGCCGTACTGCTCGTCCAGCTCATTGATCAACGAGAATGATCTTTGGAGTCCAAAAGCAGGAGAGCACTGGCCTTTTTTAGGATTTCAATGTCCAGGTCTTTTTGCCTGAGCAACGCTTTGAGCTGCTGAATTTCACGCTGATCAGCGGTAATCGCCTTGGCGCCCACCGGGGTCGAACCCAAGCGTTCCTTGCGAACCTGATCGACCCAGCGGCGAAGCGCCGTGGGCCCAATATCCAGACTGGCGCAGACTTCGGGAACCGACTGTCCCTCGTCCAGCACCATGCTGGCCGCTTTGAGTTTAAACTCACTGGAGTAAGATTTACGCATAACCAAAACACCTCAGATTTGGGCGCCATCATAGCGCCCGATTGAAGTGTCCAAAATCATTAGGCCAGTTCA
>NZ_JACNDD010000294.1:0-1930 GCF_017351395.1 Pseudomonas sp. FW305-28 | reverse complement strand
GACCGCAGTGGCATTGAGCGTTTCCAACAGGTGCTGGCGTTCGGCCGCCGGCAGGCTCGCGAGGGCCTGCAATGGCGTATCCGGAGCCTGCTCAAGAGCGGTGACCAGGCTTTCGAGTGTGGTCTGCACGTATTCGCCGATACGCCGCGCACAGGTCCCGACCAGCGCCTGCACCACCAGGCTGAAGCCCTCGCCTTCATCATCCACGGCCAGCGTCACGGGGTAATTGGTACGTTCTTCACCGCCAATCGACTCGATGCCTTGCCACGCCGTCAGCGCCTGCGCGGTCACCTCGACCCCGCAATGACGATAGTTGAGCATCGAACTGAACAACGGCGTTGGCGCAACCACGCCACTGCAACGCTGGGCCAGTGCCAACGGAGCATGCTCATGGCCCAGCAGGCCGGTGAGTCGCTTGTGGGTCGCCTTCACCGCTGCGTATACACTTTGTCCAGCCAGGCTCACCCGCAATGGCAGGGTGTTGATGAACATGCCCAGCGCCCGATCAGCCCCATCGCCGGCCTGCATGCGCCCCAACAGCACGGTGCCGAAGACCACGTCGTCGCGACCGCTGACACGGCCCAGGACTTGCGCCCAGGCCAAGTGCATCAGGCTGGCCGCGCTGATGCCCAACTGGCGGGCCTGGGCGCGAAGACGACGGCACAGGCCCGTCTCCACGGCCAGCTTCACCTCTTCCACGCCATTGCCATCGCCTTGCACGTCCCGCAGGCCGAATGGCAGCGTTGGCTCGTCGATGTCGCCAAGCATCTCGCGGAAAAACGCTTCATGTGCCTGTTGATCGACACCCAGGCGCGCCTGGGCCACATAGTTGCGATAAGGCACCGATTCGCCCAGTTCATGCACCTTGCCCAGCAACTGGGCCTGCATTTCACGCTCCAGCACTTCCAGGCCGGTATGGTCCAGGACCATGTGGTGGAACAGCAGCATGGCGACCCAACGCTGGTTGGCGACATCCTCGGCAATGGCCAGGCGCAGCATCGGGGCCTGACGCACGTCCAACCGGTAATGCCGGGCATCGAAGCGCTCATACAGCCGGGCAACGGCATCGCCGGTCCCCGAGTCCGCGTCCAACTCGTCAACGCTGAGCCGAGCCTGCCGCCACACCACCTGCATCGGTTCGTCGAGGTTTTCCCAGACCATCGAGGTCCTGAGAATGTCGTGCCGGTCGACCACCCCCTGCAATGCCTGGGCAAAGTCATCCAGGCGGGCCCGGCTGTCAAACCCGAACAGCGTCTGCAGCACGTACGGATCACCCATTTTCGCCGTCAAATGGTGATACAGGATGCCTTCCTGCAACGGCGCCAGCGGATAGATCTCTTGCACGTTGCGCGCCCCTCCCGGCACGCTCGCCACGATCCGATCGATGGCCTCCTGGCTCAATGCAGCCAGCGGCAACATGGCCGGCGTGATGCGCTCACAGCCCTCGACGATGGCGCAGGCCGGCACCACCACTTCGCGGTGCCCGCCCACCGCAGCGGCCAGCGCCTGCAGCGTTGGCTGGCTGAACAGCACACGCACATCCACCGACAGCTCGACCTGGCGCATACGCTCGATCAGCCTCATCGCCAGCAACGAATGCCCGCCCAGTTCGAAGAAATTGTCGTGGCGCCCGACCCGTTCCACTTTCAACA
Organism: Pseudomonas sp. FW305-28; assembly: GCF_017351395.1. Taxonomy (NCBI): domain Bacteria; kingdom Pseudomonadati; phylum Pseudomonadota; class Gammaproteobacteria; order Pseudomonadales; family Pseudomonadaceae; genus Pseudomonas; species Pseudomonas sp. FW305-28. The sequence goes on along the minus strand of NZ_JACNDD010000294.1, from coordinate 278 downwards.
ACTCGGCCCACATACCGGCCAAGAGCTGTTCGATCTCGCCCTGGGGCGCCGCGTAGGCCTGGCTCGCGTAAGCCTCGGCGTCCGGCGCCGGCAGCGCCTTGCGGTCCACCTTGCCGTTGAGCGTCAACGGGAACGCCGACAACATCACGAACGCCGCAGGCACCATGTACTCGGACAAGGTCGAGGACAATTGCTCGCGCAACCCGGCCACGCTCAGCGTGACTTGCGGTTGGGCAATGACATAGGCCACCAGGCGCTTCTCGCCGGTTTCATCGGCT
>NZ_JACNDD010000293.1:0-1944 GCF_017351395.1 Pseudomonas sp. FW305-28 | reverse complement strand
AACTCAACACAGCGTGCAATTGTTGGCAGCGGCCCCGAGGCCAAGAATCTGTGGCAGACCGGGAAAATTTCCCGGGTATAACAATAACCGCAGAGGTAGCCGTCATGAGTCATCCCGCACGTCGCCAACCCTTCGCCGTGAGCCTGCTGCTCAGTGCCATGCTGCTGTCCGGTTCGGCCCTTGCAGCCGTGACCGATCAGGAAATTCTCCAGGATCCGAAGAACCCCGAGCAGATTGTGACCAATGGCCTGGGCGTCCAGGGTCAGCGCTATAGCCCGCTCGACACGCTCAACGACAGCAACGTCAAGGATCTGCGTCCGGTCTGGGCGTTCTCCTTCGGCGGTGAGAAGCAGCGCGGCCAGCAGGCTCAGCCGATGATCAAGGACGGGGTGATGTACCTCACCGGTTCCTATTCGCGGGTGTTTGCCGTGGATGCGCGCACCGGCAAGAAGCTGTGGCAGTACGACGCCCGCTTGCCCGATGACATCCGCCCTTGCTGCGACGTGATCAACCGCGGCGTGGCCTTGTATGGGGACCTGGTGTTCTTCGGCACCCTCGACGCCAAGTTGGTGGCATTGAACAAGGACACCGGCAAGGTGGTGTGGAGCAAGAAGGTCGCCGACCACAAGGAAGGCTATTCCATCAGTGCCGCTCCGCTGATCGTCAACGGCAAGCTGATCACTGGCGTGGCCGGTGGCGAGTTCGGCGTGGTGGGCCAGATCAGCGCCTATGATCCGAAGAATGGCGAACTGCTGTGGACCCGGCCGACCGTGGAAGGCCACATGGGCTACGTCTACAAGGACGGCAAGGCGGTCGAGAATGGCATTTCCGGTGGCGAGGCGGGCAAGACCTGGCCGGGCGATCTCTGGAAGACCGGCGGTGCGGCGCCTTGGCTGGGTGGCTACTACGACCCGGAAACCAACCTGCTGCTGTTCGGCACCGGCAACCCGGCGCCCTGGAACTCCCACCTGCGTCCTGGCGACAACCTCTATTCCTCCTCGCGTCTGGCCCTGAACCCGGACGACGGCACCATCAAATGGCACTTCCAGAGCACACCGCACGACGGCTGGGACTATGACGGCGTCAACGAACTGATCTCGTTCAACTACAAGGAAGGCGGCAAGGACATCAAGGCCGCGGCCACCGCCGACCGTAACGGCTTCTTCTACGTGCTCGACCGCACCAACGGCAAATTCATCCGCGGCTTCCCGTTTGTCGACAAGATCACCTGGGCCACCGGCCTGGACAAGGACGGCCGGCCGATCTACAACGAGGCCAGCCGTCCGGGTGCGCCGGGCAGCGAAGCCAAGGGCAGCTCGGTGTTCGTGGCACCGGCGTTCCTCGGCGCGAAAAACTGGATGCCCATGGCCTACAACCAGGACACTGGCCTGTTCTACGTGCCGTCCAACGAATGGGGCATGGACATCTGGAACGAAGGCATCGCCTACAAGAAAGGCGCGGCGTTCCTCGGGGCCGGCTTCACCATCAAGCCGCTGAACGAGGATTACATCGGCGTGCTGCGGGCCATCGATCCGAAGACGGGCAAGGAAGTCTGGCGCCACAAGAACTTCGCGCCACTGTGGGGCGGGGTCCTGACCACCAAGGGTAACCTGGTCTTCACTGGCACGCCTGAAGGTTTCCTGCAGGCCTTCAACGCCAAGACTGGGGAAAAGGTCTGGGAATTCCAGACCGGCTCCGGCGTGCTTGGCTCGCCCATCACCTGGGAAATGGACGGCGAGCAATACGTCTCCGTGGTGTCCGGTTGGGGCGGGGCGGTGCCGCTGTGGGGTGGCGAGGTGGCCAAGCGGGTGAAAGACTTCAACCAGGGCGGCATGCTCTGGACCTTCAAGTTGCCGAAAGCGCTTGTCGCCAAGCGCTGAGCCAACCTTGGCAATGTAGAACCTGTGGGAGCGAGCTTGCTCGCGATTGTGGTGGGTCAGTTTG
>NZ_JACNDD010000292.1:0-1944 GCF_017351395.1 Pseudomonas sp. FW305-28 | reverse complement strand
CCACACAATCAGTCATTCACCACTTCATCTCGCCCTTCGCCACCTTGGCACTGAGCTCCAGGGAGCTGTCTTCACCCAGGTCCGGATAGCGTAGTTTCATGGCGCGGATCAGCGCGGCGGAATCCTTGGCCTTGGCGGTTTCTTCGTCGAAAGCCTTGATGTAGCCGGCGGTGAAGCGCACCGGGGCCAGGGAACGGGCGCTGTCACCCAGGTAGTGACCCGGAATCACCGTGTTCGGTTGCAGTTTTTCAATGTTGGCGAGGGTCGCCAGCCAATCCTTGTGAGACTGCGGCGTCTGGGTATCGGCCATCCATACATGAATGTTTTCGGCCACCACGACACCACCCACCACGGCCTTGATCGATGGAATCCACACGAAACTGCGGTCCGGCTGCGGACCATCGAGGCCGACGACCTGCAAGCGCTGGCCTTCCAGGGTCAGGCTGTCGCCCTTGAGCACCTGGGGCACGATGGCTTTGGCCGGCGCATCGGTCTTCAGGATCGGCCCCCAGTATTTCAGTTTGCCGTCCATGGTCTGCTTGATGTGTTCGACGGTCGGCGCCGACGCCAGCACCTTGGCCTCAGGGAACGCGGCGGTGAGGGTCTCCAGGCCAAAATAGTAGTCTGGATCGCCATGGCTGATGTAGATCGTGGTCAATCGCTTGCCACTGGCGCGGATTTTTTCCACCACCTGGGCGGCCTGGGATTTGCCGAACTGGGCGTCCACTAGAATCGCCTCTTTCTCACCGCTGACCAACACCGAAGTCACCGGGAAAACCGCCGCCGCGCCAGGGTTGTAGACGTCGAGCGTCAAGTCGGCGGCCCAGGTCTGGGCAGTGAAAGCCAGGGCGGCAGTTGCCAGCAGCAGGCGCTTGAGTGGGATAAAACCGGTCATGTGTGCTCCGTTGTATAAAAACCCGTCAGGGGAATGAGACTGAGCTTAGTTACCTGACTCGTTACAAAAAATGCGATGCTGGAACATAGTTTGTTTCTGAAATCGGGCAAATCATGGATCGTCTACAAGCAATGCGGGTGTTTGTCACGGTGGTCGACCTGGGCAGTCAGTCGGCAACGGCTGAGCACCTGGACCTGTCGCGACCCGTGGTGTCGCGGTATCTGGCGGAGCTGGAAGACTGGGTCGGCGCCCGGTTGATGCACCGCACCACCCGCAAGCTGAGCCTGACGGCCGCAGGTTCCGAGATCCTGCCGCGCTGCCGGCAGATGCTGGAGCTGTCCGGCGACATGCAAGCCGCCGTCGGCACCCCCGACGATGCGCCACGGGGCATGTTGCGCATCAGCGCCAGCACCTCGTTCGGCCAGGCCCAACTGGCGAGCGCCATGGCCGACTACGTCAAGCGCTACCCAGGGGTGAGCATCGACCTGCAGATGCTCGACCGCACCGTGAACCTGGTGGACGAGCGCATCGACCTGGCGATCCGCATGAGCAACGACCTGGACCCGAACCTGATCGCCCGCCGCCTGACGGTCTGCCGTTCGGTGATCTGCGCCTCGCCGCGGTATCTGCGTGAGCATTCGACACCGCTGCGCGTGGAAGACCTGAGCCGGCACAACTGCCTGACCCACTCCTACGTCGGCAAGAGCCTGTGGCATTTCGAGCAGGACGGCGAGCAGGTCTCGGTGCCGGTGCAAGGCAACATCAGCGCCAACGAAGCCAGCACATTGCTTCAAGCCACGATAGCCGGCGCAGGCGTGGCGATGCTGCCCAGCTACCAGGCCGGCGCCCACCTCAAGAACGGCGAACTGATCCGCCTGCTGCCCCATGCCGAACCGCGCCGGATGAACATGTACGCGGTGTACGCCTCACGCAAGCACATGCCCTCGGCGCTGCGCAGCCTGCTGGATTTTCTGGTGCTGAAGTTTCCCGAGACGCCGGAGTGGGATGTGGGGTTGTAGAAAATATTCGCCTCACCACTGTCCACCTGT
>NZ_JACNDD010000291.1:0-1951 GCF_017351395.1 Pseudomonas sp. FW305-28 | reverse complement strand
CATCCATGGCGATGACGGTAGAACCCGTTGCATCTATTCCTCAGACCGCCCCGTACCCTCACGATCATGGGCATAGCATCGGGTGAGCGGAAACGCCGGCAACCAGGACTCACGGCGCACGGTCCAGCTTTCGTAGGTGGGCATCAGTTGACCGGGAGCATCCAGAATTCCCAAGTGCACTTCGATTTCGTCGCCAGAGCGGGCAAACAGCGACGAGCCACAGCGAGGGCAGAAAAATCGCCCGGCGTAGTCCCGGGTTTCACCCTCGATCGTCACCGCATCCTGGGGAAACACGGCCGCCGCGTAGAACAGTGCCCCGTGATGCTTGCGACAATCGAGGCAATGACAGACACCGACGCGATACGGGCGCCCAGCAGCTTCAAGTCGAACATTGCCGCATAGGCAACCGCCAGTGAATGGGTCCATTGCGCATCTCCTCTACAACGGGACAGACAAACTTCACGAAACCGGTCGATCAATGATAGGCGCATGCTGCGCCATCAGCTCCACCACCCAATCGATGAACACCCGCAGCTTGGCATTGACGTGACGGTTCGGAGGGTAAGCCACGTAGAGCGGCATCGGGTCGAGGTGCCAGTCTTCGAACAGCGGCACCAACTCGCCTTGCGCCTGGTGACGCCGGGACATGTACTCCGGCAACCAGAGCACGCCCAACCCTGCCAGGCCGGCGGCGAGGTAGGCGTTGCCGTCGTCGATGGCCAGGGCGTAGCGCCCTTTGACGTGAAGCAGCTCACTGCCACGGCGCATGGCGTAAGGCAGGGATTTACCGGTGCGCGCCCACAGGAAACCCACGGTGCGATGGTGCGAATCTTCCAGTTCGCGCGGATGCGCGGGCCGCCCGAACCGTGCCAGGTAACTCGGGGCGGCGAAGACGCCGAGGGCAAGATCGCCGACGCGCCGGGCCACCAGCGACTGATCCATCAGCTCACCGCCGCGCACCACGCAATCGACACTTTCATCGATCATGTCGACGATGCGATCACTGACGCCCATGTCGATCTGGATGTCCGGATAACGTTCATAAAACGCCGGCAAGGCCGGTACCAGGATCATCACTGCCAGCGGGCTCGGCACGTCCACCCGCAGACGCCCGCGGGGTAGCGCCTGGGCGCTGGAGACGCTGGTCTCGGCATCGTCCATGTCGGCCAGCAAACGAATCACCCGTTCGTAATAAAGGGCACCGTCGGCGGTGACATTGACCTTGCGCGTGGTGCGGTTGAGCAGCTTGACCCGCAACCGTGCCTCGAGCTGCTGCACCAATTGGGTCACGGTGGTCTTGCTCATGTGCAGGGTTTCCGCCGCCTTGGTGAAGCTGCCCGCCTCCACGACTCGCACAAACGCTTGCATCGCATCAAAACGATCCATTTCTGCCTCGGGTATCGATCCGATTGTTTGGAATTTACAAACAGTGATCGCCAAGGTTGCTCGTTTATCCCCCGGACACAAGCCCCTAGAGTGAGTTCATCGTTTGGAACCCACTCTTTGATGGAGATATTTAATGACACAGCGCGATGTAGTTTTCCCGCCCGGACGCCAGGCACTGTATGAGCGCAATCGCTATTCACCGGCGATTCGTTCCAATGGTTTCCTGTTCGTGTCGGGGCAAGTCGGCAGCACCGCCGACGGTTCGCCGGAACCCGACCTGGAAGCTCAGGTGCGGCTGGCGTTCAACAACCTGAAGGCGATCCTGGCCGCGGCCGATTGCAGCTTTGACGATGTGGTGGATGTGACGGTGTTCATGGTCGATCCCGAGTCGACCTTCGAACGGGTATGGAGCGTTGTGCCCGAATTCTGGGGCAGCGCGCCGCATCCGACACTGACGGCGGTGGGCGTGACGTGGTTGTATGGTTTTCAGTTCGAGATCAAGGTGATTGCCAGGTTGCCTGAGGCCACCCCGTGATATCGAGTGTGGGAGCGAGCTTGCTCGCGA
>NZ_JACNDD010000290.1:0-1969 GCF_017351395.1 Pseudomonas sp. FW305-28 | reverse complement strand
AAGCTCGCTCCCACAAGGGGGATTGTGTTTAGTCGGCAGCGGTCGCTTCACTCAACTCCTCCAGCGTCTTGCCCCGGGTTTCCATCCCGAACACCCAGACCACCCCCGCCGCCACGGCGAAGCACAACGCACCCAGGGCGAATACGCCACCCTGGCCGGTGATGGGAAACACCAGCCCGGTCACCAGCGGGCCAAGCAGCGAACCGATACGACCCACCGCCGAAGCGAAGCCCGAACCCGTGGCCCGCGCCGAGGTGGGGTACAGCTCCGGCGTGTAGGTGTAGAGCACCGCCCACATACCAAACAGGAAAAACTGCATCAGCAACCCGGTGCCGATCAACAGGCCGACGTTGCCGCCAAACACCGCGCTCTGTCCATACAGAAACGCCATCACCCCGCCGCCCAGCAAGGTGATGATGCACACCGGCTTGCGCCCCCAACGCTCCACCAGCCAGGCCGCCATCAGGAAGCCGGGAATCCCGCCCAGGGAAATCAGCACGGTGTAATACACCGACTGGGTCACGGCGAACCCCGACTGCTGCAACAACGCGCTGAGCCAGGACGTCAGGCCATAAAAACCGAGCAAGGCAAAGAACCAGACGCTCCAGATCATCATCGTGCGCTGGCGATACAGCGGCGACCAGATCTGCGCCAGGGCCGAAAAGAAATTGCCCGGTGTGCTCTCGACCCTCGGCAGGCGGATCGGCTCCGGCAGCTCACGCCGTCCCAGTGAAGCCCGGACCTTGTCTTCGATTCGCTTGAGCACCGCGTCCGCTTCATCGCCCCGTCCGGCCTGCTCCAGCCAGCGCGGCGACTCGGGAATGAAGAAGCGAATCGCCAGGACAAACACCGCCGGCACCGCCAGCACCAGGAAGATGTCGCGCCAGCCGATCACCGGCAGCAGAAAATACGACAGCACCCCCGCCGCCACGAAACCCAGCGGCCAGAAGCCGTCCATCAAGGCGATGTAGCGCCCTCGACGCTTGGCCGGGATCAACTCCGAGAGCATCGACTGGGCAATCGGAAACTCCATGCCCATGCCGATCCCCAGCAGGATACGAAACAGCGTCAAGGTCTCGACGTCCTGGGCGGTGGAGCACAGGTAACTGGCGATGCCCCACAACACGATGCTCCACTGGAACACCGGCTTGCGCCCGAAACGATCGGCCAGCATGCCCGACAGCGACGCACCCAGCACCATGCCGAAAAAGCTGGAGCTGGCGAGCAGACCGGCCTGGGCAGTGCTCAGGCCGAACTCGGCTTTGATCGAGCCCAGCAGGAACGTCATCATCGCCAGGTCCATGGAGTCGAAGAAAAACGCCAGGGCGATGATGATGAAAATCACCCGGTGATACCCGCTGATGGGCAACCGCTCCAGGCGTTCCGCCGCGCTGTAACCGTGAGTGTCCATGCTGCCGTCTCCCCAATCCGAAAAATTCCCCGGACCGAGTGTGCGCGAACCTTGCAGGCGGCTATTGCTGAATACGACCTGTCGACAGCCCTGAGCGACGCGCCAGGCGAGTTCCCTAGAGCGCCATCTCTACGGCATCCTGCCGGGCGAACCGGTGGATTTCCTGCTGGCCGAGCGTCGTCACCTGCAAGGCCCGCGAATCGTTGGGCAAAGTCAGCCAACCCGACTGCATGAACAGTTGCAGCACCGCTGCCCCCAGTGCGCCACCCAGATGCGGACGACGCTCGCTCCAGTCCGGGCAAGGGCAGGCGACACGGGCGTTGCGATGGGCCAGGGCCTGGATGAACAGGCCACGCTCGGCCAGTTGATTGGCGCCCTTGTGCGTGACGATCACCCGTTGTTCGAACTGCTCGATCCACCCTGCGTCGAGCAGGCGCTGGTAGAGATCGGCCGCCAGGGTTCCCCCCAAGTGATCGTCGCACAGCCTGGCCCGCATCAACGAAGCGGGGGCCGACGGGGCCTTGGTCGGCATGACCCGGCGCTTGAAGACATCCGGAA
>NZ_JACNDD010000029.1:0-51390 GCF_017351395.1 Pseudomonas sp. FW305-28 | reverse complement strand
CCTACATCTTCGACGCCACCACGGCCGATTTCGACCAATCGGTGATCGCGAACTCTTTCCACAAACCGGTACTGGTGGATTTCTGGGCCGAGTGGTGTGCGCCGTGCAAGGCTCTGATGCCAATGCTGCAAACCATTGCCGAGAGCTATCAAGGCGAATTGCTGCTGGCCAAGGTCAACTGCGACATCGAGCAGGACATTGTGGCCCGCTTCGGCATTCGCAGCCTGCCGACGGTGGTGTTGTTCAAGGACGGTCAGCCCGTTGATGGCTTTGCCGGTGCCCAGCCGGAATCGGCGGTACGCACGATGCTCGAACCCCATGTGCAGATGCCACCGCCGGCCGCCGCCGACCCGTTCGAACAGGCCCAGGCGCTGTTCGACGACGGTCGCTTCGCCGACGCCGAAGCCGTGCTCACCGTCTTGCTGGGTGAAGACAACACCAACGCCAAGGCCCTGATCCTGTATGCCCGCTGCCTGACCGAGCGCGGCGAGCTGGACGAAGCGCAGACGGTGCTCGACGCGGTGAAAAGCGATGAGCACAAGGCCGCCCTCGCCGGTGCCAAGGCGCAGATCCAGTTCCTCGGCCTGGCCAAGCACCTGCCGGACGCCGCCGATCTCAAGGCGCGCCTGGCGAAAGACCCGCAAGACGACGAAGCGGTGTACCAACTGGCGATCCAGCAACTGGCGCGCCAACAGTACGAAGCGGCCCTGGATGCGCTGCTCAAGCTGTTCGTGCGTAACCGCGGCTACAGCGAAGGCCTGCCCCACAAGACCTTGCTGCAAGTGTTCGAACTGCTGGGCAACGATCACCCGCTGGTGACGACCTATCGCCGCAAGCTGTTCGCGGCGTTGTATTGACTCCCCTGTAGGAGCTGCCGAAGGCTGCGATCTTTTGATCTTTTGATCTTTCGCTTGAGACTCAAGCGTCAGGGGAAAGATCGCAGCCTCGCTTCGCTCGTCAGCTCCTACGCGGTTTCGTGCCAGCTATAGAGTGGTGTGTCGCCGCCACTGATGACTTTTACATCCGAGCTATGGCGCAGGCGCACCAACAGGCGCTTGCCCGCCGAGGCACTTCCGGTCAGGCCTTCGAGCTGCTCCAGCAGGTCCGGACCGCTCAGTTGGCCGGCCTTGCGCAGCAGTTCCTTGGCGATCTGCCATTGGGCATCGTCCTGGTTCGTCGGTTTGGCCGCCGGTGCCGCCGTGCCTTCGGACTTGGCCACTTGCAACTGCGCGCCGAGCTGCGCCCAGTCGCCCTCATCCATTTCGATCGTCAAGTCCACCGGCCACTCGCCGACGGTTCCGCGTATCCGCAACATCACCGTGCTCCTGAATATTTCATGTACGCATGCTCCCATGGCCCTTGCGCGACGCCAAGCAGACGGTCAAACTCTCCGCACTTTCGTTATAAGATTACATAACCTTTTCGGAGACTCGTCATGCGTCGTCTGCTTCTCGCTTTGCCGTTCGCCCTGCTGCCATTGGCCGTCGCTCATGCGGCGGTGGAGCATGACCACGACCATGATCACGAACATGGCAGCCTCGGTGCCCATGAACACGGCGTTGCTCGACTGAACGCGGCACTGGATGGTCAGACCTTGGAGCTGGAACTGGAAAGCCCGGCGATGAACCTGGTGGGCTTCGAACACGCCGCCACCAGCGATGCCGACAAGGCCAAGGTCGCCGCGGTACGGGCGCAGTTGGACAAGCCGCTGGCACTGTTCAACCTGCCGGCCGCCGCCAAGTGCACCGTGGCCCAACAGGAACTGGAAAGCCCGTTGTTCGGCGATGAACCGGACCACGAAGACCATGATGAGGACGCCGATGGCGACGAACATCACGAGCACAGTGAGATCCATGCCCATTACCAGTTCACCTGCGCCGCCGCTGGTACATTGAAGAACCTGGACCTGGCGACACTGTTCAAAACCTTCCCGGCCACCCAGAAAATTCAGGTACAACTGATCAGCCCGAGTGGCCAACAAGGCGTGGAAGTGACGGCCAAGGCGCCAACCCTGAAATTCTGATTCACCGCAAACCCGATGTGGGAGCGAGCTTGGTGGGAGCAAAGCTTGCTCGCGATAGCGGTCCAACGGTCAACATCCAAGTTGAAGGTGATGGCCTCATCGCGAGCAAGCTCAGCTCCCACAGGTCTCCCGCAGGTTCCACTTTGAAGCGACAAACATGACCCAAGCACTCATCGAACTGTCCGACCTGGGCTTCAGTTGGCCCGGGCATCCGCCCTTGCTGGATATCCCGGCGTTTCGCCTGGAAGCGGGTGAAACCTTGTTCCTCAAGGGCCCGAGTGGCAGCGGCAAGACCACGCTGCTGGGGCTGTTGGGCGGGGTGCAAACGCCGGATCGCGGCAGCATCCGCCTGCTCGGCCAGGAACTCAGCGAACTGGCCGCCGGCCGCCGCGACCGCTTTCGCGTGGACCATACCGGCTACATCTTCCAGCAGTTCAACCTGCTGCCGTTTCTCTCGGTACGCGAGAACGTCGAACTGCCCTGCCACTTCTCGAAACTGCGCGCGCAGCGGGCCACCCAGCGCCATGGCAGTATCGATCAAGCGGCCGCCACGCTGCTGGCCCACCTGGGCTTGACCGACCCGAACCTGTTGGAGCGTCGCGCCGACTCGTTGTCCATCGGCCAGCAACAACGGGTCGCCGCCGCCCGGGCCTTGATCGGTCAACCGGAACTGGTGATCGCCGACGAACCGACTTCAGCCCTGGACTACGACGCCCGGGAAAACTTCCTGCGGCTGTTGTTCGCCGAATGCCGCGAGGCCGGGTCGAGCCTGTTGTTCGTCAGCCACGACCAGAGCCTGGCGCCGCTGTTCGACCGCCACCTCTCGCTGGCCGATCTCAATCGCGCCGCCACGCCACTCGAGGTCTGAGATGTATTTGTTCCGTCTAGCCATGGCCAGCCTGGCGAACCGCCGCTTCACCGCGATCCTCACCGCGTTTGCCATCGCCCTCTCGGTCTGTCTGCTACTGGCGGTGGAACGTGTGCGCACCGAAGCGCGAGCCAGTTTCGCCAGCACCATCAGCGGCACCGACCTGATCGTCGGAGCCCGCTCCGGCTCGGTGAACCTGCTGCTGTATTCGGTGTTTCGCATCGGCAACGCCACCAACAACATCCGCTGGGACAGCTTCGAACAGTTCGCCCAAAACCCGAAAGTGAAGTGGGCGATCCCCATGTCCCTGGGCGATTCTCATCGCGGCTATCGGGTGATGGGCACCACCGAGGCCTACTTCGAGCATTACCAGTACGGCCGCCAGCAACACCTGGAACTGGCCGATGGCCGGGCCTTCGCCACCGATCCGTTCGAAGTGGTGCTCGGTGCCGAAGTGGCCGAGGCGCTGCACTACAAGCTCGGTGACAAGCTGGTGCTGGCCCACGGCGTGGCGGCGATCAGCCTGGTCAAGCATGACGACAAGCCCTTCACCGTGGTCGGGATTCTCAAGCGCACCGGCACCCCGGTGGACCGCACGCTGCACATCAGCCTCGGCGGCATGGAGGCGATTCACATTGACTGGAAGAACGGCGTGCCAGCCCAGGGCAATGGGCGCATCAGCGCCGACCAAGCCCGTAACATGGACCTCACGCCCCAAGCGATCACCGCGTTCATGCTCGGCCTCAACAGCAAGATTTCGACCTTTGCCTTGCAACGCGAGATCAATGAGTTCCGTGGCGAACCGCTGCTGGCCATCCTCCCTGGCGTAGCACTGCAGGAGTTGTGGAGCCTGATGGGCACGGCGGAAAAGGCCTTGTTCGTGATTTCGCTGTTCGTGGTCCTGACCGGGTTGATCGGCATGCTCACAGCGATCCTCACCAGCCTCAACGAGCGTCGCCGGGAAATGGCGATCCTGCGTTCGGTGGGCGCGCGGCCGTGGCATATCGCGACGCTGCTGGTACTTGAAGCCTTTGCCCTAGCGCTCGCCGGGGTCACCGCCGGGCTGGCGTTGCTGTACATCGGTATCGCCGCCGCCCAGGGCTACGTGCAGTCGGCCTATGGCCTGTACCTGCCACTGGCGTGGCCGAGCGAATATGAATGGACGCTGCTGGCTGGCATCCTGGTCGCCGCCCTGCTGATGGGCAGCGTGCCGGCCTGGCGCGCGTATCGCCAATCGTTGGCCGACGGCCTGTCGATCCGTCTATGAGGACCTTGAAGATGCCCCGCGCCCTGCTAGCGCTGTTGATGATGGTCGCCCTGCCGCTGTGGGCGGCCGAGCCGAGGGACCTGGCCTGGTCGGAAATGATCCCGCCGGACGCACCGCCGGAAGTACCGAACATGACGCCGCTGCACGACCTGTCGAAGATGAGCGACGCTCTGGCCGCCGAGTCCGCTCCAGCCGCCAAGCAGGATTTGCCCAACGCGCCGGTGGTCAAGGCCCTCGATGGCCAGCAGATTCGCTTGCCGGGCTACATCGTGCCGCTGGAAGTCAGTGAGGAAGGTCGCACCACGGACTTCCTGCTGGTGCCGTATTTCGGCGCCTGCATCCACGTGCCGCCACCGCCGTCGAACCAGATCGTGCATGTGAAAAGCGAGGTCGGCGTGAAGCTCGACGAGTTGTACCAGCCGTATTGGGTCGAGGGGCCGATGCAGGTCAAGCCGTCCACCAGTGAACTGGCCGACGCTGGGTATCAGATGGAGGCGCAGAAGATTTATGTGTATGAGTTGCCGGAGTGAATCGGGTGGTGATGGGCAGTCCGTCAGATAGCTATCGCGAGCAAGCTCGCTCCCACAGGAGATCTCAGTGCCTATGCGACCTGTGTGGGAGCGAGCTTGCTCGCGATGGGGCCGTCAAGGCTTGCTCATCATCATTTCATTGAGCTGGGTCAATTAATCGACCAAGACTCATTGAGCTGTGTCAAAAGACCGGGCCAGGCGGCTCCGTACCATGGGACATCAATTTTGAAATGTCCTCTGGAGCCCCCATGCACAAGTCCTTGCTCAGCGCTTCCCTCGTTGCCCTCGCGCTCGCAGCCCCGCTCGCCCAGGCCCATACGGCCGGTGACATCATCGTTCGCGCCGGCGCTATCACCGTCAATCCAGAGGCCGACAGCTCCAGCGTCAAGGTCGACCGTGGCCCGCTGGCCGGCGCCGACCTGGGTGGCAAGGCCACCATGAGCAGCGACACGCAACTGGGCCTGAACTTCGCCTACATGCTGACCAACAATTGGGGTATCGAACTGCTGGCGGCCTCGCCGTTCGAGCACGACGTGAAAATCAAAGGCACCGCCCTCGGCGCGGCCAATGGCAAGCTCGGCACCCTCAAGCACCTGCCGCCCACACTGAGCCTGGTCTACTACCCGCTCGACGCCAAGTCGGCGTTCCAGCCCTATGTCGGCGCCGGTATCAACTACACCTGGATCTACGACGAACACGTGGGCAGCGAAGCCAGCGCCAATGGCTTCAGCAACTTCCGGGCGAAAAACAGCTGGGGCATGGCCTGGCAAGTCGGTGCCGACTACATGCTGACCGACAACATCATGATCAACGGCCAGATCCGCTACATCGACATCGATACCACCGCCTATGTGGACAACAACGCCGTGGCCGGCGGTACCCGGGCCAAGGTGGATGTCGACGTGGATCCGTTCATCTACATGGTGGGGTTGGGCTACAAGTTCTAAGCCGAACTTAAAGGTACGAATATCCCTGTGGGAGCGAGCTTGCTCGCGATGACGGTGGATCAGCCAGCAATGATGCTGACTGACCCAGCGCTATCGCGAGCAAGCTCGCTCCCACAGTTTTAGCGCCCCAGCAACCGCGCCAACCCCACACTCATCGGTGTTTGCGGAGGAAAGCTGAAGCGCTCCAACAACCGGTGGTTGTCGGCCCGGGAATGGCGAATGTCACCGGAACGCGCCGGGCCGTAGCTGATCGGTGGCAGGTCGCCCACCACGGCGGCCAGGGCCTGGAGCATCTGCTTGAGGGTCGTGGCCTGGTTCCAGCCGACGTTCACCGCGCCCACTTCCACCTCGGGCTTCTCGATGGCCTGCACCAGCAAGTCCACCAAATCTTCGACATAGACAAAGTCACGGGTCTGCTCGCCGTCGCCGAATACAGTGATTGGCAGGCCTTTCTGTGCCCGTTCGCTGAAGATGCTGATGACCCCGGAGTACGGCGATGACGGATCCTGGCGCGGCCCGTAGATGTTGAAGAAGCGGAACACCACCGGTTCCAGCGCGTGCTGGCGGCGATAGAAATCGAAGTAGAACTCGCTGGCCAGCTTGTCCGAGGCATAGGGCGTGAGCGGGGCCTTAGGGGTTTCTTCGTCGATGGACTCGCCTTCGCCGTTGTTGCCGTAGACCGCTGCGCTGGAAGCGAACAACACCCGCTTCACACCGGCCTGGCGCATGGCTTCGCAGACATTCAGCGTGCCGATGAAATTGCTCTGGTGGGTGCGCACGGGGTCGTCCACCGAGGCTTGCACCGAGGCCACCGCCGCCAGGTGCGCCACGGCGCTGCAACCGGCCATGGCCCGGGCCACCAGCGCGGCATCGGCGACGTCGCCTTCGATCAGTTCGACCGCCGGGTTGTCCAGCGGCAGGTTGCTGCGCTTGCCGGTGGACAGGTCATCGAGGATGCGCACCGCATGCCCCTTGGCGAGCAAGGCGTCGGTCAGGTGCGAACCAATGAAACCCGCGCCGCCGGTGATTAAAACAGGGCCTTCAGCCATGGCGATAAAACCTATCCAGTAAGCCCGGGAGTGCGGCGCGCCAGGCGCGGGGCTTGATCCCGAAAGTGTGCAGAATTTTCTTGCAGGCCAGCACCGCGTGCTGCGGTTCCTCCGCGGCGTCCGGCCGTGCGGCATGAGCCTGGGGCGTGGGCGACTCGATGGCCAGCGGATGCAGGGCGCGGGCTTCGGTGAGGATCGCCTGGCCCAGCGCCAGTGGCGTGGTCGCCTCATGCCCGGCGTAATGATAGGTGCCCCACAGCGGCGCCGCGCAATCGAGCTGCTTGAGCACCGAGATGATCACCCGCGCGGCATCGTCCACGGGCGTCGGATTACCCCGGCGGTCGTCAGCCAGCAACAGTTCTTCGGGCTGCTCGGCCCGGGCCAGGAAACGGCCGAGGGTACCATCGGCGCTGTCGTCCAGCAGCCAGCCGAAACGCAGCAACACATGCTGCGGGCAGGTGGCGCGCACGCTTTGCTCGATCCGCCACAGCGCCTGGCCGCGCACGCCCAGGGGCACGGGCTCGTCTTTCTCGCTGTAGGCGGTGGCACGGGAACCGTCGAACACTCGATAGCTCGACGGTTGCAGCAAGATGATGTTGTGATGCTGGCACAGCCCGGCCAGACGCTCGACAGCGCGCTCCTGGCTGGCCAGGCGCTGCTCGCTGACGGCCTCGGCCTGGAACCAGTCGAAGTAGTACGCCAGGTTGATCAAGGCGTCCGGGCGGGTGTCGTCGAGCAGTTGCGTCAGGCTCGCGGCATCCCAGCCGTCTTCGGGCGGGCGGGGGGCAAGAAAACCGATGTCTTCTTCTGCACCGAGGCGAATCAGCGCCTGCCCAAGGGCATTTCCGCCGCCCAGTAACATAAGGCGCATTCGCATAAAGTCAGCAGGCCCACTCTATTGGCACAAAAAATTGGGTCGACAACGCCCGCAGGCGTTGCCGGAATCGTTGCATTTTGCGGGTTTAGTGCGCAACCGTCACCCGTAAAGTGTGGATCCGGCATTTGTGTGCGCCTTGATGCCGCTATCGCGAGCGAGCTCGCTCCCACAGGGATCGCATAGGCACTGATATCTTGTGTGGGAGCGAGCTTGCTCGCGATGAGGCCCTGACAGGCGATGGATCTCTCAGCCGATACTTGCATCTCCCCCGCTCCGTCCGCATAAACTGCCCTATGAATCTGCCCCTTGCAGCCGACCACGCCATGGCAGGCTTTCACCCCGCCGTTCGCGCCTGGTTCAGCCAGACCTTCCCGGCGGTCACGGCCGCCCAGGCCCGGGCGTGGCCGTTGATCGGCCAGCGGCGTTCGGTGCTGGTCGCGGCACCCACCGGCTCGGGCAAGACCTTGACCGCGTTTCTCGCGGTGCTCGATGACCTGGTGCACCGCGGCTTGGAACAAGGCGGCCTGCCGGACCAGACCCTGGTGGTCTACGTCTCGCCGCTCAAGGCCCTGAGCAACGATATACAGATCAACCTGCAGAATCCCCTGGCCGGCATCACCGAGCAGTTGCAACGAATGGGCTTGCCACCCTTGCCGATCACCACCGCCGTACGCACCGGCGACACGCCGCAAAAAGACCGCTCGGCAATGCGCAAGACCGCGCCGCACATCCTGGTGACCACGCCTGAATCGCTCTACGTGCTGCTCGGTTCCGATTCCGGCCGGCAGATGCTCGCCAGCACCCGCACGGTGATCGTCGATGAAATCCACGCCATCGCCGCCAGCAAGCGCGGCAGCCACCTGGCCTTGAGCCTGGAGCGCCTGCAAGCCCTGTGCGCCGAACCCCTGATGCGCATCGGCCTGTCGGCCACGCAAAAGCCCATCGAAGCGGTGTCACGGTTTCTCGTCGGTGAAGGCCGCGCCTGTGAAATCGTCGACATCGGCCACGCCCGTCCCCGGGACCTGGACATCGAGGTGCCACCGGTGCCGCTGTCGGCGGTGATGGCCAATGACGTGTGGGAGCTGGTCTACAACCGTCTCGCCGAGCTGGCCCGGGCGCATCGCACCACCCTGGTGTTCGTCAACACGCGGCGCCTGGCCGAACGCCTCAGTCGTCATCTGAGCGAACGCCTGGGCAAGGACGCCGTGGCCGCCCACCACGGCAGCCTGGCGAAGGAGTTTCGCCTCGACGCCGAACAACGCCTCAAGCGCGGCGAACTGCAGGTACTGATCGCCACCGCCTCCCTGGAGCTGGGCATCGATATCGGCGATGTCGACCTGGTCTGCCAAATTGCCTCGCCCCGTTCGATCTCGGCGTTCCTGCAAAGAGTGGGACGCTCTGGCCACCAGGTCGGCGGCACGCCCAAGGGCCGCCTGTTCGCCACCACCCGCGACGACTTGATCGAATGCGCCGCCCTGCTCGATTGCGTGCGCCGCGGCGAACTCGACATCCTGCACATCCCCAAGGCGCCGCTGGATGTGCTGGCCCAGCAGATCGTCGCCGAAGTCAGTTGCCAGGAATGGCCGGAACAGGCGCTGTTGGAGACCTTCCGCCGCGCCGCGCCCTACGCCGAGCTGGACGAAGGGCATTACCAGGCGCTGTTGCAGATGCTCGCCGAAGGCCTCAATGGCCGCCAGGGCGTGCGCAGCGCCTACCTGCACCGCGACGCCGTGACCCGGACCCTGCGCGGGCGTCGGGGCAGCAAACTGACGGCGGTGACCAGCGGCGGCACCATTCCGGACAACGCCGACTACAGCGTGCTGCTCGAACCCCAGGGCTTGAACATCGGCAGCGTCAACGAAGACTTCGCGGTGGAGAGCATTGCTGGCGATGTGTTCCAACTGGGCAATACGTCTTACCGCATCATCCGCGTCGAGACCGGTCGCGTGCGGGTCGAGGACGCCCAGGGCCAACCGCCGACCATTCCGTTCTGGCTCGGCGAGGCCCCGGGGCGCAGCGACGAGTTGTCTTGGGCCGTGGCTCGCCTGCAAGCCCAGCTCGACCACCTGCTCGGCGCCACGCCGGGCAACCTGCAACCGGCCCTCGACTGGCTGACCGGCACCTTGCGCCTGAACCTCGCCAGCGCCGAACAATTGGTCGATTACCTGGCCCCGGCGCGCCAAGCCTTCGGCGCCCTGCCGTCCCAGGACACGCTGCTGATGGAGCGGTTTTTCGACGAGTCCGGCGGCACGCAACTGATCATCCACACGCCCTTCGGCAGCCGCATCAACCGCGCCTGGGGCCTGGCCTTGCGCAAGCGCTTCTGCCGCACCTTCAACTTCGAATTGCAGGCCGCCGCCAGTGAAGACGCCATCGTGCTCTCGCTGTCCACCAGCCACAGCTTCGAACTGGACGAGGTCTGGCGTTACCTGAACAGCCACAGCGCCGAACAGATCCTGGTCCAGGCGGTGCTGGATGCACCGCTGTTCGGCGTGCGCTGGCGCTGGAACGCCGGCGTGGCCCTGGCCCTGCCGCGCTACACCGGCGGGCGCAAAGTCGCCCCGCAGATCCAGCGGATGAAAAGCGAAGACCTGATCGCCAGTGTGTTTCCGGACCAGATCGCCTGCCTGGAAAACCTCGCCGGCGAGCGGGAGATCCCCGATCACCCGCTGGTGGAACAGACCCTCGACGATTGCCTGCACGAAGCCATGGACAGCGAAGGTTGGCTGACGCTGTTGCGGCGCATGGAAGCGGGCCAGATTCGCCTGATCAGCCGCGACCTGCCGGCGCCCTCGCCGCTGGCGGCAGAAATCCTCAGCGCCCGTCCCTACACCTTTCTCGACGACGCGCCGCTGGAAGAACGGCGGACCCAGGCGGTGATCAACCGGCGCTGGAGCGATCCACAATCCACCGACGACCTTGGCGCGCTGGACGCCGAAGCCATCCAGTCGGTCCGGGATGAGGCCTGGCCGACGCCGGCCAATCTCGATGAGATGCACGAAGCCTTGATGAGCCTGGCCTGCATCGCCGACAGCGAAGCCGACGCCCACCCATCGTGGCGGGATTGGCTGCAGGCACTGGCCGCGAGTGGTCGCGCCAGCCACATACAGATCAGCGCCGAGCGGGGTCTGTGGGTACCGCTGGAGCGCCTGACCTGCTTGCAAGCCCTTTATCCACAGGCTCGCTGGGAACCGGCTCTGACCCCACCGGCCGATTTCGATGAAGCCTGGAACGTCGACGAAGCCCTGGTGGAAGTACTCCGCGCCCGGCTCAGTGCCTTCGGTCCGCTGCCGTTGAAGGCCATCGCCTACCCGCTGGGGTTATCGACCCCGCAGGTCACCCAGGCCCTGGCGCAGCTCGAGCAGCAAGGCTACGTGCTGCGCGGGCGCTTCACGCCGGGCATCGGGCAGGAGGAATGGTGCGAGCGGCATTTGCTGGCGCGGATCCATCGCTACACGGTCAAGCGCCTGCGCCGGGAAATCGAGCCGGTGATGTTGCAGGACTTCATGCGGTTCCTGTTCGACTGGCAGCACCTGTCGTCGTCCACCCAGGGCCGGGGCAATGCCGTGCTGCCGTCGATCCTCGGCCAGTTCGAAGGCTACCCGGCCGCCGCCTCGGCCTGGGACAGCGACCTGTTGCCCGGGCGGATCAAGGACTATTCACCCAGTTGGCTCGATGAGTTGTGCCGCAGCGGCAAGTGGGTATGGACGCGCCTGAGCGCGCGCCAGAAGCCGTCCGCCAGTGCCCTGCGCAGTACGCCGGTGGTGTTGCTGCCGCGCAGCCAGGTGGCGTTGTGGAGCAGCCTGGCCGGGCAAACAGCCCTTGATGAGTTGTCACCCAAGACGCAGAAAGTCCATCAGGCCCTGAGGGAGCATGGCGCGCTGTTTTTCGATGAACTGGCCCATGAAGCCCACCTGCTGCGCAGCGAACTGGAAATCGCCTTGCAGGAACTGGTGGGCGCCGGGTTGGTGAATGCCGACAGCTTTGCCGGCTTGCGCGCGCTGATCACCCCGGCCAGCAAACGCCAGGCCCGCAGCAGCCGGCGCGGGCGCGGCGCGTTTGTCGGCGGCATGGACGACGCCGGGCGCTGGGCCTTGTTGCGCCGCAGCCAACCCGCCCCCGTGGAAGGCCACCGCCCGGCGCCCACCGCGCCGCAGACCCTGGAACACATCGCCATGACCCTGCTGCGCCGTTACGGCGTGGTGTTCTGGCGCTTACTGGAGCGGGAGGCCGAGTGGCTGCCGAGTTGGCGCGAGCTATTGCGCACGTTCCATCGCCTGGAGGCGCGGGGCGAGATTCGCGGCGGGCGGTTTGTCAGCGGCCTGGCGGGGGAACAGTTCGCCCTGCCCGAAGCGATTCCGTTGCTGCGCGAAACCCGCCGCCGCCCCACCGATGGCAGCTTGGTGGCGGTGTGCGGGGTCGACCCGCTGAACCTGGCCGGCACCTTGCTGCCGGGGGCGAAAGTGCCGGCGCTGGCGAGTAATCGGCTGGTGTATCGGGACGGCTTGCCGGTGGCGGCGCAGATTGCCGGCAAGCAGCATCTTTGGATCGAGTTGGATGCTCAAGGGATGGCTGAGGTCCGGAACAAGCTTGTTCAGAAAGGTTGAGGGTGTCTGGACGGGCCCTATCGCGAGCAAGCTCGCTCCCACAGGGGTTGTACATTCACCACAAACCTACTGTGGGAGCGAGCTTGCTCGCGATAGGGCCGGCAACCCCACCACAAACCTCACCCACTACCGAGGTTGATCAGGTACCTCCTCCCCCTCTTTCCTCTCCTCAACCAACCGCTTGGGCAACATCACCTGCTGTGGATAAGTCTGCGCAAAGTGCACCGCCGGGTGGTTATCCACAAGCTTCTTCAACTGCTGGTTGAACGCCCGGCTCACCGCATATTGCCCACCCGACACGGTGCGGAACTGCGCCGTGAGCACCACGCCGTTGAGGTCCATCTTGTCCACGCCGAACACATCCAGCGGCCCTTGCAGGTTGAACTTGAGGAACGGGTCTTCGGCGATCGAACGCCCGGCTTCGCGGATCAGCTCGATGGCCTGGTCAACATCGGTGTCGTAAGTGAATTGCACGGAGAAAAACGCAAAGGCGAATTGCCGGGATTGGTTGGTCACCGCCTTGATCTGGCCGAACGGCACCGAGTGCACGAAACCCTTGCCGTCGCGCAGGCGCAGGGTGCGGATGGTCAGGCCTTCGACCGTGCCGGCGTGGCCCGAGCTGAGCACCACCCAGTCGCCGATGGACAGCGTGTCTTCAATGATGATGAACAGCCCGGTGATCACGTCCTGCACCAGTTGCTGCGAACCGAAACCGATCGCCAGCCCCACCACTCCGGCCCCGGCCAGCAACGGCGCAACGTTGATGCCCAGGTTGGCCATGGTGGTGATTGCGCAAATCACCACCAGGATGATTTTCGCTGCGTTGCGCAACAGCGGCAGGATGGTCTTGACCCGGGTGCTGGGCTGGCGGGCCCCGCGCTTGTTCAGTGGCGGCTTCAAGGCTTCCTGGATCGCCGTGTCGAGCACCACCCACGTGAGCCAGGTCATCAGGAAGATCAGGCCGATGCGGCTCAAGGAATCGCTGATCGCCCGGCCTATGGCGTTGCGCGAGGCGAACTCGAACAGGGAAATGCCCCAGATCCGCCCGAGGACTTCAATGAATACCACCGCCATGACGATCCGCAACAAAGCGTGCAACAGGCTCAACAGCCGCCCCTTGTAGGCGCTGTTGTGCTGGATAGCCTCGGCCTTGGGCGACTTGAAGACATGCTGGAACACCGTGCTGAGAAACACCGTGGCGATCAGCAGGATGGTGGTGAACAGCGCGCAACGCAGGGCTTTCTGGTTGTCCTCGCCGACACCGATCAGGCTCACCGCCGACACCAGCACCATCAACAGGATCGGCCAATACCAGAGCCCGGAAAAAATCCGCAGCGACTCCTGCAAGGCCGGTTGTTTCAAGCGCTGGGCCAGCGGACGGTTGCGGATCAGGTGCGCCACCGGGCGGCGCATGCGGATCACCAGCCAGCCAAAGATCATCGACGCCGACAACCCGGTGAACACCGCGACGCTGCTGGTGATGTTGCCGCCCAGTTGCCGGGCGATCTGCGGGCTGGTCAGGGCATCGCTGAGGGCGGCGAGAAAGCCGATCAGGAACAACGGTCGGGGGCTGAAACGCCGGATCATCGCCACCGCCCGGCGTTTGTGGCCGGCGTTGAACATCACGATCACGCACAGCAACACCGAGGTGGAGAAAATACCGCTGCTGGTGGCGTAGGCGAAGCATAACGCCAGGGCGCGACCGACCGAGACTTGCAGAAAGTGACTGACATAGAGGGTCAACGGCAGGCAGATCAATGCCGCAGCGGTGTACGGCAGCAGATAACCGAGCAGGTCGCGCACGCGCCGGCGGGTGCGCAGCCAGCGCCGGTGGCCCAGATGTCGCAACAGCAACCGCGCCGCGGACCAGATCAGCGCAAACGCGCCGAGCCAGACACTGGACAACAACAGGAAATCCCCCGCCACGCGCCAGGACGAACGGGACGTCTGGTCCACCAGCCGGTCCACCTCATCCGCCGCCCGGTCCGCCCGCAGGCGCCAGGCATCCACCAGGCTTTGGTTGAGGTCGAGTTTGTCCTGGACGTCGTCGATGCTCGAACTGATGGCCCCCAATAAACCGCCCTGCACTAGCGGCGCAGGTTCGGCGGGCGGTTCATCGGGCTTGGAGGTGCCAGGGACGGCGGCGGTCCCGTAGGCGCTGGTGCCGGTCAGCGCCAGCAAGAACAGCAGCAATACAGTGCTCAATCGAGACAAAACGCGAGGCTCCTTCACGCGGGATCGGTAAGGAACTGATCAATATTGCGCCAGCAAGTTCGCTCGCAAGGCCAATACAAACCTTGTGGCGAGGGAGCTTGCTCCCGCTGGGGCGCGCAGCGGCCCTGTTTTTGGGACTGCTGCGCCTCCCTCGCCACAGGTTCACTGCCGCCGGGCATCCCATCGAAACTTTCCGGGCCGCGCAACAGTCATCAAAAGACACAGGCGGTACGAGGTCATTGGCACGGGAGGGATACATGACGGCGATCCACATTGGTATTTCCGGCTGGCGCTACACGCCTTGGCGGGGAGATTTCTACCCCAAGGGGCTGACCCAGAAACGGGAACTGCAATTTGCCTCGCGAGCGGTCAACAGTATCGAAATCAATGGATCGTTCTACGCCCTGCAACGCCCCGAACGGTATGCCCAGTGGTATGCCGAGACACCGTCCGGCTTCGTGTTCAGCGTCAAGGCCCCGCGCTTCATCACCCACATCAGGCGTCTGCGGGACATCCGCAAGCCTTTGGCCAACTTCTTCGCCTCCGGCGTGCTGGAGCTCAAGGAGAAATTGGGGGCGATCCTCTGGCAGTTTCCACCCAGCTTCAAATTCGATCCCGAGCTGTTTGAAGATTTCCTCAAGCAATTGCCCCACGACACCGAAGGCGCCGCCGCCCTGGCCCGGGAGCATGAGCCGCGCCTGGACGGCCACGCCAGCACCACGACTGACAAAAAGCGCCCACTGCGCCACGCCGTGGAAATCCGTCATGAGAGTTTCATCGACCCGCACTTCATCACGTTGCTCAAGCGCTACGACGTGGCCCTGGTGATCGCCGACACAGCCGGCAAATGGCCCTATCGTGAAGACGTCACCAGCGATTTCGTCTACCTGCGCCTGCATGGCGCCGAGGAGCTGTACGCCAGCGGCTACACCGACGAGGCGTTGAAGCGCTGGGGCGACCGGATCGAGGCCTGGAGCCACGGCAAGCAGCCGAGCGACGCGCACCTGATCGACCCGGACAAGAAACCCCGGGCACGCCAGAGCCGGGAAGTATTCTGCTATTTCGACAACGACATCAAAGTCCGCGCGCCCTACGACGCACGCCATTTGCTGGAACATTTCCATCTGGACAAGGACCTCGCCACCGCGCCCGGCCAGCGACCAGCTGAAGGGGTGTTGCCATGAACCGTCCGCAAACCAGCGAAGCGACCTGCGAGCCGACCCGACAAGGGGCTCAGGATCTCGACAAGGTCAGCCGTTTCACCGTGCTGACCGTCAACACCCACAAGGGCTTCACCGCCCTGAACCGGCGCTTCATCCTGCCGGAACTGCGCGAAGCGGTGCGCAGCGTGTCCGCCGACGTGGTGTTCCTGCAGGAAGTCCACGGCACCCACGAACACCATCCCCAGCGCTACAGCAACTGGCCGAGCATGCCGCAATACGAATTCCTCGCCGACACCCTCTGGCCACAGTTCGCCTATGGGCGCAACGCGGTGTACCCGGCGGGCGATCATGGCAATGCGTTGTTGTCGAAATTCCAGATCATCCGCCACGACAACCTGGACGTGTCCATCAGCGGCCATGAAAACCGCGGCATGCTCCACAGCGTGCTGCGCCTGCCGGGCGATGGGCAGGATGTGCATGCCATCTGCGTCCACTTGGGGCTGCGCGAAGGTCATCGTGTCGAGCAACTCAAGCTGCTTCGCCAACGCTTGAGCGAACTGCCGCCCGATGCACCGGTGATCGTTGCCGGCGACTTCAACGATTGGCGCGGCAAAGCCAGTGAACTGCTCGAACCCTGCGGCCTGCGGGAAGTGTTCGCCGAGCAGTGGGGCAAGCCGGCCCGCAGCTTTCCGGCGCGCCTGCCGATCCTGCGCCTGGACCGCATCTACGTGCGCAACCTCAAGGCCCATCATCCCAAGGTGTTGAACGTACGACCCTGGTCGCACCTTTCCGACCATGCACCGCTGTCGGTGGAGATCGAATTATGAGCGCGACGATGGACAAGGCGACGGTAGAACAGGTCGACACGACGCCCACCGAACGCGACCCGGCGCTGGCCGATATCGAATACGGCTGGCACGGCAACAATCGCGTCACGTTGCTGGAAAACGGCGAGGAATATTTCCCCAGGGTCTTCGAGGCCATTCGCCGGGCCGAAACAGAAATCCTGCTTGAGACCTTCATTCTGTTCGAGGACAAGGTCGGCTACGAACTGCGGGACCTGCTGGTGGAAGCCGCCCAGCGTGGCGTGCGCATCACCGTCAGCCTCGATGGCTTCGGCTGCGGTGAGTTGACCACCGCTTTCCTGGCCTCGTTGAGCGACGCCGGGGTGCGCTTGCAGATGTTCGATCCGGCACCCCGGCGCTTGGGCATCCGCACCAACTGGTTCCGCCGCCTGCACCGCAAGATCGTGGTGGTGGACGGGGTGATTGCCTTCATCGGCGGGATCAACTTTTCCGCCGACCACTTGGGGGATTTCGGCCCCGAGGCCAAGCAGGACTATTCCGTGGAGATCAAGGGGCCGGCGGTGGTGGACATCCATCACTTCGCCCTGCTGCAAAGCGGCCGTCCGTCCCGGGCCAAGTATTGGTGGCAACGCCGCCGCAGCCGCCGCAATGAGCTGGCCGTCAACGACCATGACGGCCAGGTGCGCCTGGTCTACCGGGATAACCACGAGCATCAGACCGACATCGAAGAGGTCTACCTGCAGGTGCTACGCAGCGCCCAGCGGCGGGTGGTGATCGCCAACGCGTATTTCTTCCCCGGCTACCGGTTGCTGCGCGAGATCCGCAACGCGGCGCGGCGCGGCGTGGAGGTGCGGCTGATCCTGCAAGGGCAACCGGACATGATGATCGCCAAGCTCGCGGCCCGGATGCTCTACAGCTACCTGCTCAAGGCCGGCGTGGTGATCTACGAATACTGCGAGCGGCCGCTGCACGGCAAAGTCGCCTTGGTGGATGAGGACTGGAGCACGGTGGGTTCAAGCAACCTCGACCCACTGAGCCTGTCGCTGAACCTGGAGGCCAACGTGCTGATCCGGGACCGGACGTTCAACCGTGAGCTGTTCGAGCGCCTCGACTACCTGAGCCGCAACCATTGCACGGTCATGCCCGAAAACCATGCGCCGCGGGGCCTGCTGTGGCGCATGACCATCGGTTTCATGGTGTTCCACTTTTTGCGCCATTTCCCGGCCTGGGCCGGCTGGCTGCCGGCCCATAAACCACGCCTGAAACCTTTTTCACCGCCGACGGCGGTCCGGAGCGAACCCCATGAACCACTCTGAAGCGCACACCGCGCCGAGAGATGCCCATGCGCCGGAACAGGCCAAGCCCAAATCCCGCTGGAGCCGTTGGAAAAGACCGCTGACCCTGGTGTTTTTCCTGCTGTTGATCGTGCTCTTCACCGCCCTGGCCCGGCGCATCGATTGGTCCGAGGTGTTCGCCACCCTGGCCGATTTCAAAGTGCGCACCTTGATCATCGCCGCTGCGCTGACCATCACCAGCTTCATCACCTACGCCTGCTTCGATCTGATCGGACGCACCTACATCCGCCAGAAACTCGGTTGGCGGCAGATTTTGCCGGTGGGGGTGATCAGTTATGCCTTCAATCTCAACCTCAGCGCCTGGGTAGGCGGTATCGCCATGCGCTATCGCCTGTATTCGCGGCTGGGCGTCAGCAGCGGGAACATCGCCAAGATCCTCGGCCTGAGCCTGGCCACCAACTGGTTCGGCTACATGACATTGGCCGGGGTGGTGTTCAGCAGCGGCCTGGTGACCATGCCGCCAGGCTGGAAACTCAGCAGCGATGCGTTGCAAGGCGTGGGCGTGCTGTTGTTGCTGGCGAGTGCCGGGTACCTGGCGGCCTGCAGGTTTTCCAAGCGTCGGGCCTGGACCATCCGCGGCATGGAGATCAACCTGCCGTCGCTGCGCATGGCGGTGCTGCAACTGGCGTTGGGCGCACTGAACTGGTCGTTGATGGCGGCGGTGATTTTCACCTTGCTGCCCAGCAAACTGGATTACCCGATGGTGCTCGGGGTGTTGCTGATCAGCAGCATTGCCGGGGTCATCACTCACATTCCGGCGGGGCTCGGGGTGTTGGAGGCGGTGTTCGTTGCCCTGCTGCAACATGAGGTGTCGCGGGGCAGTCTGCTGGCGGGGCTGATCGCTTACCGGGCGATCTATTTCATCCTGCCGTTGCTGATTACCGTGGTGATGTACCTGGTGATCGAGGCGAAGGCCAAGGCGTTGCGGGTCAAGCCTGGGGTCAAGTGAAGTGATGGGTTGCCTGGCCTGGCCTCATCGCGAGCAAGCTCGCTCCCACATTGGATCGGTCGTGAACACACCTATCTCGATCGCCACACACCCTCCTGTGGGAGCGAGCTTGCTCGCGATGAGGCCCCACGATCAGCGCGCCTGAATAATGCTCAACCGCTCTCCCACCACCATTTCCGTGATCCAGTCCACCAGGATCGAGGTGTAGGCCTGTTGTGACACGGGGTCGCTCAAGGCATGGTCGGCGCCGTCGATGATCCGGTGGGTCAGCGAATGGGTCTGCTGGCACGCCGCCCGGTAGCTCATGATGGTGGCATGGGGCACGTAGGCATCGGTCTCGGATTCCACCAGCAACACATCGCCGGTGAACTGCGAGCACGCGTGCAGCGCGCGATTGGTGCTGGCGTGCACCAGAGTGCTGCGGTAATCCAGCAGGTCAGTCTTGTCCAGGTCGCGCTTGGGCGTGTGCCATTGCTCGTCGCGGTACAACGCCGGCACCCGCAGGGCCAGCCAGCGCACCGGGCGCAGCGACGTCAGGATCGAGGCCAGGTAACCGCCATAACTGGTGCCTACCACGGCAATCGCCGAGGTATCCAGGGCGGGGTGGGCGAGCAAGCGGTCGTATGCCGCCAACAGATCCCGCAGGTTGTCCTCACGGGTCACTCGCGACAACGGGATGCCCGCCCCGCCGGTGTGCCCGCGCAAGTCGAAGGTCAGGCACACGCAACCGAGGCCGGCGATGCCTTTGGCCCGTTCCAGGTCACGCTCCTGGCTGCCACCCCAGCCGTGCACGAACAACACGCCAGGGACCTTCGATTTGGGGCTCAGGAACGTCCCGTCCATGCGTTCATCGTCGATTTCGATTTGAATGGTTTCACTTCTAGCCGTCATAGGATTGAACCGTTACGTATTTGAGAAGAAAGTCGCTGTTGTGGGCCTCGCCGCGATAAACCTCCCTGGCCCCGGCTGGCAGCGGTTGGTCGAGGTAGGTTTCCACCGAAGACACCCGCACCGCGTTGGTCTCAGGCGTTTCGACGAACACCTGCAACGCCGCCAGTTCGGCGCTGCTGGCCCCGCCCATGCGCCACGACTGTTCCAACACGCCGCCACGAGGCTGGCCGGCGGCATCCAGGCCCTGGGCAATGTCGTAATTGCGCCGCGACGCAAAAAAGCTCGGGTAGGCCTGGTTGGCGGCGTCATCGAACACTTGCGCCAGCCGCACCGCCTCGCGCACATCGTCGGGCAGTTCGAGCCTGAGCAGCTCGATGTAGCCGCCCTGCACCACCAGCAGGTCCGACCCGCCGTACACCTCCAGCCCTTCGCTGTCGTGGGTCAGGTGTTGCACGCCGCAATAGCTCAGGACCTGGCCGTTGATGAAGCTCTGGCCGACGCTCTGGGTCTTGACCTCGTTGAGGTGCTGTTCCAGCGCCACGCCTTCACCAAACAGCGCCTGGGCGTCGGGCCCGGCGGCGATTTCATCGAACTGTGCCAGGCTCTTGATCAGCCGTTGACCACGTCCGGCGCAGGCATGGATCGGCTTGATGCGGATCGGCCCGGTGTAGAGCAAATGTTCGGCGGCCGGGCGGGCGTCCTTGAGCGAAAAGACCGTCACGCCGTCGAGCACCGCGCCTCGCGTCAGCTTGGCAAACAGCGGCGACCAGCCTTTGGGCGCCACCGCGTCCTTATTCAACAGACCGTGGGTAATCGCCTTGGTGCAGATAAAATCATGCTCGACATACCCACCCCACACATCCTCCGGCCCCTTCACCCCCAGGCGCATCAAGGTTTCGGTGCCGATCAGGGTTTGCGTGGGCAACAGATAAAGATCCTGACCGGCACTGGGGTCATGGCTGTCGCCGTACTCCCAACCCAGGATCTGCGCCAGCCACTGGGCCAGTGCACGGTTGGTCTCGACCTCATGGCGCGGCGCTTGTGGATTGACCGAATAGGCCACGACCCGTTTGTTGCGATTGACTGATGTCATGCGGTGCCCTTCCTCCTGCGCTCGATGGCTTTAGGTAAGGATAGGTGCAGAGATCAGGCCAATGATGTCATCGGCAAGGATGGGGCAGCCAAGCGGGCGACTTGTGTGCAGTTGATAGCAACGGGCCTGTTTCATTCTGCACGACACAGGCTTGGCATCCCGCAAATTGCACGATATCCAGCAGCAGACGCAGCACCCTGTGGCGAGGGAGCTTGCTCCCGCTGGGGTGCGAAGCGCCCCCAAGGAACCTACACCGCAGTGTGTCAGTTAGGATGGTGGGGCTGCTGCGCAGCCCAGCGGGAGCAGGCTCCCTCGACACAAAAGGTCCAGTGTCAGCCTTTGGGAATGCCCAGCGGGCTCACCCCAAACCTCGCCCGATAATCACTCGGCGCCAACCCGGTGATTTTCCTGAACGTCGCGCGAAAGGCACTGGGATCCTGGTAGCCGACGGTCCAGGCAATGTGGTCGATGGTGCCATTGGTGAACTCCAGCATTTCCCGGGCCTTGCCGACCCGCAGGTGCTGGCAGTATTCGGTGGGCTTGAGCCCGGTGGCGGCACGGAAACGGCGCAGGAAGGTGCGCTCTTCCAGCCCGGCCCGTTCGGCCATCGCACCGAGGGAAACCTCCACCGCGCCGTTGCTTTGCAACCAATGCTGGACCTTGAGAATCGCCGCATCGCCATGGCCGAGGATGGGCGCGAAGTTACTGCCGCACTGGCTCGCGCTGTCGCTGTGTTCGATCACCAGAAATTGCGCGGTGCGCGTGGCGATGCTGGGCCCGAGCAGGCGGTCCACCAGGCGCAGTCCCAGTTCCGACCAGGCCATCAGCCCGGCGGTGGTGATCAGGTCGCCGTCGTCGACAATCGGTTTGTCGGCGTTGAGTTTGATCTTCGGGTAACGGGCGGCGAAATCCTTGGCCGAGCTCCAATGGGTGGTGGCGCTGCGCCCATCGAGCAGGCCGCTTTCGGCCAACAGGATCGAGCCAACACACACACCGCCCAACACAGTGCCGCCCGCATGCTGCGCACGCAGCCAATCCATCAGCGTCGGCGAGGCCAGGTCGTCATCGAAGCCGGCGAGGGACGGCGGGATCAGCAACGCCACCAAATGGCCCGCCGGGCCGGTTTCGCTGTCGAACACCCGCCGCGGCGCCTCGCCGTTGTCGGTCTGCCAGTGACTGACCCGCAACCGTGGCAATGGTGCACTGGCGTGCTCGGCCGCGATCCGCTGGGCCACCGCGAACAGATCGGTCAAGCCATGCACCGCCGCCATTTGCGCGCCGGGGTAGATGAGCACGCCAAGCTCGGCGACTGCCCTTTGCTGCGCCATTGTCAGTTTTCCCTCGCTTATTGTCGTTGCGGCCAATCCTCGAACCGGCGGTAAAGGCCAATACTGGCGCCCTACCCCACCTGATCAAGGAAGCCCTCATGTCCAAGCAAGCGCTCATCGTAGTCGATATCCAGAACGACTACTTCCCCCAGGGCAAATGGCCGTTGGTCGGTGCTCAAGCCGCCGCCGATAACGCCGCACGGTTGATCGAAGCCTTTCGCCAGGCCGGCGACAACGTAGTGCACATCCGCCACGAATTCACCTCCGACGACGCGCCGTTCTTCACCCCAGGCTCCGAAGGCGCACAGTTGCACCCCAAGGTGCTCAACCGCGCCGATGAGCCGGTGGTCCTCAAGCACTTCGTCAATTCGTTTCGCGAAACCGAACTGCAAGCACTCCTCGACCAGCACGGCATCGAACAATTGGTGGTGGTCGGCAGCATGAGCCACATGTGCGTCGATGGCGTGGTGCGGGCGGCGGCGGACCTGGGCTACGGCGTCACGGTGATCCACGACGCCTGCGCGACCCTCGACCTGGAATTCAACGGCGTGGTCGTGCCGGCTGCCCAGGTGCATGCGGCGTTCATGGCAGCGCTGGGGTTTGCCTACGCGAGTGTGGTGAGTACCGAGCAATTCCTGGCCGACCATCAGTAAACCCACGGCACAGCTAAAAAACCGCGCTTCATCACCCAAGTGCGGTTTTGCCTCGGGCATCAACGGCGTGTCTGGAGGCGATCAAGTCTCCAGCACGAGCAACAACCGCGGCATCGTCGCCACGAACCCCATCTGCTGCGCTTCGCGCGTCATCCCCTTCAGCTTCTCGCCGCTGGCTTGATCGGCGTTGCGCAGCCACTGCCCCGCCACATCGATCAACCGCACATGATGGTTGATCCAGGCGCACGACGCCGACTCGGGCAATGCCGCCATCTGTTGCCCATGCCAGATAGCCTTTTCGGTATTACCCGCCAACAGGTAGGTTTCAGCGGCAGCCACGCGAAAGCGCAAGGCGTTGTGGGCCAGGCAGGCTTGGGTGAGCTGGGCTTCGCCCTTCGCCAAGGCCTGCTGGCTGAACGGTCCGTCATCGCTGATCATCGCCAGGCTGCCGTAGACCCAAGGCCCGATATAGCGCTGCAACTCGAAGCGCTCCACCAGGCTCGCCGCCTCCATGATCAAGGTCTGCGCCAGCCCGCGCTCGCCCTGGCGCAACGCCACCCGCGCCAACCCTTCCAGCAGGATCGCTTCGAAACGGCTGGCGCCAAGGCTGCGCGCCAACGTCAGGGCACTGTTCAGCTCTTGTTCCGCCAAGGCATCCTGGCCGCCCGCCACCAGCACCCAGGCCGCAGTGAGCCGCGAGAAAACCTGCGCTCGATGATTGCCCAGCCGGGCGCTGCATTCGATGGCTTCCATGGCGTCACGCAAGGCGGGCTCTGGCTGACCCAGGTACAACTGCGCCGATCCACGGGCGCTGCGGTTGGCCGCCTCCACGTGTGTCCAGCCATTGCGCTCGCACAGGCGTACGCATTGATCGAAGACCTCGTAGGCGGTCTGCATGCGCCCTTGTGCGTAGTAGGAGTCGCCAATGCCACTCAAGGCCTTGGCCTCGGTTTCCAGGTCCCGGCCGATGCGAGCAGAAGACAAAGCCTCTTCGTGAAGGCGGCGACACTCGGCGTAATCACCCCGTGGGAAATAGATATTCCCGCGCAGGTGATTCAACCGGGCAAGCGCCGCATGGGCCTGCATGGACCGGGCGATGGGCAGCATGTCCTCGATCAGGCGCTCCTCCTCGTCCAGGCAATCGAGGGTATTGAGGACTGCCGCCAGCCCCAACGCGGCCTCGATCCGATCCTGCGGCTGCTCGGCCAATGCCAAGGCGCGCTGGAAATGCGCCCGGGCCTCCACGGTCTGGCCCAGGCCCGAGCACGCCTGGCCGCACAGCAACGCGAAGGGGAAATTGCCCTGCGCATGCTCGGCAAACGCCGAGCATTGCCGGGCCAGCGCAAGGACACTGTCGTACTGGCAGGCCAGTCGTTTTTCGCCCATGGCCACCAACAGTGCGTCGAACGCCGCCGGATCGTTGGCCCGCAGTAAATGCTGGGCATAAAGCACCCGATCGTGCGCGCGATAGAGATTCGCCACCTCACCGTGCAACTGCTCGCGCAGCAACGTGGGCATTGAATCGTAGAGGCAGTGCATGACCAGGTCGTGGACAAACAGATAGCTGCCTGGCTCGACCTCCCGCAACAGCCCCTGGCGCATGTCCGCGGTCGGCAGATAACCGGGCTGCCCCAGTGCTTCGCGCCACAGCGTCAGCTCGAAGCGATTGCCCAGCACCGCGGCGTAATGCAGGGCGCGACGTTGCTCGGGGGCCAATTTGTCAAAGCGGGTCTGGACCAGATGCCTAAGGCTGTCAGGGAAAACCCCTTGCTGGCTCGACAGCAGTTGCGTCAGGTACAGCGGGTTGCCTTGGGCACGGGCGACACATTCGGCCCGGTAACGCGGATCGACCTCAGTGAACTGCTCCGCCAGGACCGTGGCCTCCCGCGCCCGGATCGGCGCGATGTCGAGCAGACTCATGGGGCTGGAGGAATGCGTACGGATTTCGCTTTCCAGCGGATCGCCTTCGGGACGGGACGTCAGCAGCCAGACCACCGGCGCTTCGTCAGTGGCATCGAGCAGCCTGCCCAGCAGCATAAACAGCGTGGCATCGCCCCAGTGCAGGTCTTCGACGCAGATCAGCAAAGGCTGTTGCACCGCGCTGCGCAGCAACACGTCGAGCAAGGCCTGGAACAGCCCCTGGGTACGGGCCTGGTTGCTCATCGCGGCATACAGGGCCGGAGGCTCGGCAGACGACACCCCCGTCAGCACTTGCAAGAACATGCGATGTTCGGCGGCCACTTTCAGGCGGGACAACGCGGCATCCAACAGCGAGGCGCTGACGGACGCCGCACCCCCCAGGTTGAGCAGGCTGGCCAGCAGTTGCCCCAGGGGCCAAAGGCTGTTGTCCATGCCGAAATCCAGCACATCGCCGCGATGGCAGGCAAAGCCACGCTGCCGGGCCATTTCGAAAAACTCGCTGACCAGACGGGTCTTGCCAATGCCCGCCATGCCGCGCACATAGACGATGTGGCCGTCCTGGCATTCCTGGGTGGCCTCGATCACCGCCTTGAACTGCAAGAGCTCGATGGCCCGCCCCACCAACGGGCGCGGCGCGTTTTCGTCGAGGCTGCGCGGGCGCAGGCATTTGCGATAGGCCTGGAACTCATCGTCGCCGGACGAAAACTCAAACCGTGCAGCGAGCTGTTCCAGCAGGTTTTGCGCAACATACACCGGCGCGTGCCCATGACGCTCCAACAGCGGCTTTTGCGCGAGCAAGACAGGCTCGACCGCAGGCTCCATGGTGTCGGCACTCAGGCGCACAAGCCGCAGTAACAGGGCATGCCCGGACGTGACGAATTGCTCCCGACTCAGGGCCAGCGCGCAGAGCAGGCCCCGCTCGCTATCGCTGCGATAGGCCTGTGGCGAACCGAACTGGGCGATCACCACATCCTGCGTCATCCCCAGTGGAACGCCACCAAACTGACGCACCAGGCGCTCGATTTCTTCCATGAACGTCGTCACGGGCAGCCCATCGATCCGAAAGGACAGCTCCAGCACGTAGCGGATGACGCTGTCATCGACCTGTTTCAGCGCCTGTTGCGCAAAGGCCGTCTGGTGCACCGCGCTCATCGTCTGTTGGATGTGCGCCAAAGCCACCGAGGCGGGAGTGCTCAGCAGCTCACTCACATCGACCCCGAAGGCCGTCGCCAAGTGCCGAGCCGTGCGGTAAAGCACCGGCTTGCCGGTTTCGGCCCGCTTGATGGAGGCGATCGAGACGCACAAATGCCGGTTCAGGCAGGCCTCGGCCAGGGTTTCCTGGCTCAGGCCATGCTGTTTGCGCAGGCCTTTCAACGACACGGCGTCCAGCAGGACACGGCCGTCGGATATCGAAGCATCACGCCTGGGCAGGGCAACAAAGGTGTTTGGTCGGGAGTCCATGTCGATAGCCCTTTCAACCCTGGGACAACGGCAGCCGATCGAGTGTACTCCTGCGCCTCGCCCGGGTTAATGAAAAGATGGCATTTTGCCTGATACCAAACTGATACCGGACTGACACCGCTCTGGACTGTCCGCCTATCACCGCCCTCCCGATACTCACTCCCATCAATTGACACCCAGTTGATACAACCTGAGCGATGGGAGAAAGGCGATGAGCGATGGACTGAAGGGCAACGCAGGCGATGACGTGCGGGATATCGGCGGCTCGCAATTACTGGGGCGCGGACTGAACCGGCTCGATTGGGCCGGCGACAGCAAGGAGTGCCTGAAGGTCGGCGATACCGAGTCGGGCAAACGTGCGGTGCCGTACCGGAAAACGTCTTACAACGTGGGGAAAAACGTCACCATGTCCACGGTCGTGGCCAACGACAACTTCTCCACCGAGACGTTTGCCTCCCGCGACGAATTCGAAAGACATACCCAGACGAGTGTCGAAGCCTCCGGCAAATACGGCGCCTTTTCTGCCGGTTTCAAAGCCACCTTCGGCAGCGACATCAAGACGCTCGAAGAGCGTGAAGCCGCGCTCTACAGTCACACGGTGCGGTTATGGAAACTGACCCTCGAGGTCAGCCCCGCCAATGCCACGGAAGCGTTCAAGAAGCGCATCGATGAGTTGCCCAAGGCCTTCGACTCGAGCAATCCGGCGCCATTCTTCAATTTCCTGGTCGACTTTGGTGCCGATATCGTCAGCGAAGTGACTGTCGGTGGTTCGCTGAACTATGCGATGACCGCACTCAAGAGTTTCCTCAGCAAGACCAACACCCTCGATGCCATGGTCAAAGCCGAATACGGCACCTTTGTCAGCGGCAGCGCGACCACCTCGGTCTCGGAAACGGTCAAGAAAAACATCGCCCATCGCAACGCCAACCTGACCACCCGGGGTGGCACGCACGCCATTGCTTTCAACTCAGTGGACCCGAACAATTGCAATGCGGAGTTCGGCAAATGGCGCGAATCGCTGCCCGACGACCCGACCGTCGTGGAGTTGGCAATCGCGCCGGTCTATCGCTTCGTCAAGGAAGGCGAGACCCGTACGGCACTGGAGCAGGCCTACCAGTGGTACACCAGCTACAAGGCGGAAATCGAAGCCACTTGGCAAGACTCGGTGGTTGTCCTCGGCCGCTCCGGGCGGCAAGCCACCTCCAAGGCCGAAGCAACCCGCCCTGCCTTGCGAATGGTGTTCGTCGACAACAAAAGCAAGGAAACCAGCGAAAGCTTCCACTACCCACCCGCCGCGAATGCATCGACCACGGAATTTGAACAGTTCTGGGATGCGCTGGCCCTGCTGCTGAGACAAAAAAACGGGCAAAAATTGCTGATGGCCACTGAGCGCTGGCCGCGCGACGCGCGCTACTACCCGACGTATGCCATGCGTGAGGCCCTGCTGTCCAACGGCGCCAGCGAAGTATCGCTGATGCGCTGGGACACGCTGACCAAGCACATGCAGCCCAACCCGTTGTCCGGCCTGACCTATGTGCTGGCGGGAAATGACTTCGAGGCACCCGGTGTCGATGGACTCATTGCCGGTTTTGGCCAGGCAGGCAAGGACCTCAACCCAACGGTGAAGGTCAAGGCTCGGTTTTCCCACGACTCGTTCGGCAAGGTCAAGTTGGTAAAAACCGCAACGACCGAGGAAGACCCTCGCACCGCGCTGTACATCGTGCGCAACAATACCGACGCCAAACCGGCCCTGGCGGTCGATCCGCAAAACCGGACCCGTATCGCCATGCAGACGCCGGACAGGCACAATCCAGGGCAATACTGGTACATGCCCGAGCTGGAAAAACCTTATCCGGAAATCAACCACCCGGTGCTGCTGATCAACTACGAGACGGGAACCTGCCTGCAGGGCATGCACGACCAGGGCGACTGCCGGCTCAAGCCCATCGAACCGGGTCGCCAGCAGGACGACGTCATCTGGGACCGACGCGGCGATGAGGTATTTCACCTGTTGATGGTCTACTACTGGATGGACGCCCTGTGCCTGACCCAGGTTGAAAAGCGCGCCGCCGTCCGGCCGTGGCGCCAACCTCACGGCATGGACTGGTTGCGTGAGCAGCATCGTCCGTACAGTTGACACCCGATAGTGACATCCCCTGTGGGAGCGAGCTTGCTCGCGATAGCGCTGCTTCAGCTTGCTTCAATGTTGAATGTGCCGCCGCCATCGCGAGCAAGCTCGCTCCCACAGGTTCATCGGGCGATTGAGCGCCCTTTTCTCTAGCCTTCTTGCGTGCGTGGTCCCCATACGATGCAAGTCTTCAACAGTGTTCCCTTTATCGGCGATGGCGTGGAAACCGCCCTCGATCCCCGCCGGTTTCCCTACCTGTTCAACGACCATGGCCTGGCACGACCGAGTGTCCAGGAGCGCGGCCACCTGATCCAGCTCAGCCCCGAGAACCCGGCCCTGTCCCTGGGCACTCGCTACTCGGGCATCAGTTGGCGGGACCGTGAGGTTGCAACGAACAGCGGTTCCTACTGGATCAAGACGTTCGACTTCCACGCCAGCGAAGTGCACTACGCACCGATCTGGGCAACCAAGGAAACGGCGCAGGCCTTTGGCTTGACCCTGCTCGGCAACGGCGAATGCCTGCGTTTCGAATACGACCAACTGATCCTGGGCCAATACACCTATGGCAAATGGGCCGGCCACCAGTCGCCCTACCTGGGCCCGGCGCGCCAGCGCGAGTTGCTGACCTACAACCCGACCGACCTCGAATACCACAACTTCCCCCACGCGTTCTTTTCCCGTTATGGCCGCCTGCCGCTGGTGATCAGCGTCGCCCGCTGGCGGCCTGCGTCGAGGGAAATCCATTTGGCCGATCTGTGGCTGCGGCCCGGCGATGCGCTGGTCCTGCCGCCCAAGCACTACCCCGACATCGCCCCCAGTGACGCCCACGGCGTCGAAAACTGGCCAGCCGTCGTGGACCTGCACGGCAATCGAAACTCGGCGCTGGCCTGCTGGTTCGGGGAAGGTGAAGACTGTTTGCTGACGGAGACAATCCTGGCCAATTCGACCTTGATGAGCTCTCCCCAGGGCAAACCGCACTATCACGAAGAAAAAGCGCCGACGCGGCATGAATTACCGGCGGACTATCGGCCGTGAGGGGTGATAGCACGGCAAGTCAGACAGATAAAACCTGGATTGGCGGGGGCCAGGAAGAACCCAACCTCGGGCGAACCGTTTTTTACTAGGCGTACTTGAAGAATGACGATAAGAATGGCCGGGCATTTTTCCCAAGAGCCAGCCGTATGAAACGCAAACGCCCGCCGCGCCTGGTCGAATCCCCGTTCCCGACCGCTACATCAGCGCCACCGCACCCGCCCACGTGGGATTGCTCAAGCGAGATATCGAGGCCGGGATACCTGGGCACGATGGTGTATGCCGTGGTGATACTGCTGGCCTTGCCGATCTACGGGCTGGCAGTGCTATCGACGAAGCTGTTTCATGTCGGACAAAACCTGTCGCCCATCCACACAAGAGTGATCGAGGACCCTCTGTTCATAGCACTCATGTTAACCAGCGCATTCGCAGCCGTCTGCGTGCTCAACTGGCTGGCATCCGAACCTAAGGTGCTCGGCTTCTGCTTTGACGAACGCCAGCAACGCCTCACCCTCACCCAACGCCGCCCTGCCCGGCAAACCACGGAAGAATGCGTGCCGTA
This sequence comes from Pseudomonas sp. FW305-28, assembly GCF_017351395.1. Classification (NCBI taxonomy): domain Bacteria; kingdom Pseudomonadati; phylum Pseudomonadota; class Gammaproteobacteria; order Pseudomonadales; family Pseudomonadaceae; genus Pseudomonas; species Pseudomonas sp. FW305-28. Next base: position 21,667 of record NZ_JACNDD010000029.1, on the reverse strand, counting down.
CAGCGACATCCATTACATCAAGCCTTACAAAACGACCGCTTCCGCCAACATCTGTCACTTTGTGGTGGGCTTCGCCGGAGGCAATGGCAAGGCCATCGCACTTCGGGTAGGGGTTGATCTGACGGATCAGGACATGGCGTTTCATGCCGCGTGGTTGAGTCAGTCGATTGGCGAGAGGATGCAGGAGGTATTGGATCTGGATCTGTGAGCGAGGCCGGGCTTGCCCGTGTCCCCAAATTCACGAATCGGTTTGCGCCAGACAAATAAAAAGCCCCAAGTGCTGAGCGCTTGGGGCTTTCGTGACCTACCTGCGTAATGCGCTCAGGCGAGGATCAGAACGGGATATCGTCATCGAAGCTGTCGAAATCCGGAGCCGGTTGCGGCGCGGCCTGTTGTGGGGCCGGGCGCTCACGTTGTGGCTGTGGTGCCGACTGTGGACGAGGCGCCTGCTGACGCGGGGCCGGAGCCGACTGCTGGTAGTTGTTGCCACCTTGTTGCTGGTCGCCCTGTGGACGGCCACCCAGCAATTGCATGGTGCCTTGCATGTCGACCACGATTTCGGTGGTGTAGCGCTTGATGCCGTCTTTTTCCCACTCGCGGGTCTGCAGCTTGCCTTCGATGTACACCTGCGAACCCTTGCGCAGGTATTCGCCGGCGATCTCGGCCACCTTGCCGAACATCGACACGCGGTGCCATTCGGTCTTCTCGACCTTCTGGCCGGTCTGCTTGTCGGTCCACTGTTCGCTGGTCGCCAGACTCAGGTTGGTCACGGCGTTGCCGTTCGGCAGGTAGCGAACTTCGGGATCCTGGCCGCAAGTACCGACCAATATGACTTTGTTAACCCCACGGGCCATAACGTTCTCCTAGGCTTCGCACGTGGTCGGGGCCGGGTTGTTCACCAGGCGCTCGAGCGTCGCGCGATCCAATAATTCGGTGTCGAGTTTGATATACACGGCCGCCTCGTCGGCGACCACCACTGCATCGGTTACTCCAACGACGGCCTTCAGACGCTCGGTCAGGCCAGCCTCACGAATCGCCTCGGGCGATAAGGGCAAGCGCAGGCTCGTCACATAGGGAGGTTCGCGCATGGTAACAGCAAAGGCTAACCAAAGTGCAGCCAGCGCGGCGCATCCCAGGAACACAACCGACAAACCGCCATGCTGGAACAGCCAGCCGCCGAGGATCCCGCCCAACGCCGAACCCAGGAACTGGCTGGTGGAGTAGACCCCCATCGCCGTGCCCTTGCCGCCCGCCGGCGAAACTTTGCTGATCAGCGACGGCAGCGAGGCTTCCAGCAGATTGAACGCGGTGAAGAACACCACCGTGCCGATCACCAGGGCCCGCAAGCTATCGCCGAACTGCCAGAAGAATAGCTCAGTGAGCATCAGCGTCACGACGGCGCCGAGCAAAACTCGTTTCATTTTGCGTCGTTTCTCGCCATAGATGATGAACGGGATCATGGCGAAGAACGATATCAGCAACGCGGTCAGGTAAACCCACCAGTGCTGTTCCTTGGGCAGGCCGGCCTTCTCGACCAGGGCCAGCGGCAAGGCCACGAAGCTGGACATCAGCATGGCGTGGAGCACGAAAATACCCAGGTCCAGGCGCAGCAGGTCCGGGTGCTTGAGCGTCGGGATCAATGCCTGGCGCGCCACCCCGGATTCCCGGTGCTGCAACGGCCCGGTGGCGCGCGGCACCATGAACGCCACGATCAGGATCCCCACCAGTGCCATGGCACCGGTCGCCAGGAACAGGCCCGACAAGCCAAAGGCACGGGTCAGCAACGGTCCTACGACCATGGCGACAGCGAACGACAGACCGATGGTCATGCCGATCATGGCCATGGCCTTGGTCCGATGCTGTTCGCGGGTCAGGTCCGACAGCAGCGCCATGACGGCCGCGGAAATGGCCCCGGCCCCCTGCAGGATGCGTCCGGCGATCACGCCCCAGATCGAGTCGGCATTGGCCGCCAGCACGCTGCCGAGGGCGAAGACGATCAGCCCCAGGTAGATAACCGGACGTCGGCCGATGCGGTCGGAAATGATCCCGAACGGGATCTGGAAGATCGCCTGGGTCAGGCCATAAGCGCCAATCGCCAGGCCGATGAGGGCCGGGGTGGCGCCTGCCAGGTCCATGCCATAGGTCGCCAGCACCGGCAACACCATGAACATGCCCAGCATACGGAAGGCGAACACCAGGGCCAGACCGCTTGCTGCGCGTGTCTCGCCACGACTCATGCGTTCGCTGTGGGGATCTTGCATGGAAAAACCTCATGTGAACCGGCGGCGATTCTACCAGTCCCATCGATTGAGAGGGTATATGGCGACCGTTTGCCGCGCAGTCTTCATGTATGGCTGCAATCGCGCCTTCAATAGTGTGCATCCATCCAGTATTTGCCCGTATACTCCTACGTTTTCGACGCCCGCCGAGCGAGGCCACTTTGGACAAGATCCTGATTCGTGGGGCCCGTACCCACAACCTGAAGAATATCGACCTGACCCTGCCACGGGACAAGCTGATCGTCATCACCGGCCTGTCCGGATCCGGCAAATCATCCCTGGCCTTCGACACGTTGTACGCCGAAGGCCAGCGACGCTATGTCGAATCGCTGTCGGCCTATGCCCGGCAGTTCCTGTCGATGATGGAAAAACCCGACGTCGACACCATCGAAGGCCTGTCGCCGGCAATCTCCATCGAACAGAAGTCGACCTCCCATAACCCGCGGTCGACGGTCGGCACCATCACCGAGATCTACGACTACCTGCGCCTGCTGTATGCGCGGGTCGGCATTCCTCGCTGCCCCGACCACGACATTCCCCTGGAAGCCCAGACCGTCAGCCAGATGGTCGACCTGGTGCTGGCTCAGCCCGAAGGCAGCAAGCTGATGCTGCTGGCCCCGGTGGTTCGCGAACGCAAGGGCGAACACCTGATGGTGTTCGAAGAGTTGCGCGCCCAAGGCTTCGTGCGGGCCCGGGTCAACGGCAAGCTGTGCGAGCTGGACGAACTGCCGAAGCTGGATAAACAGAAGAAGCATTCGATCGATGTGGTGGTCGACCGCTTCAAGGTCCGCGCCGACTTGCAGCAGCGGTTGGCCGAGTCCTTCGAGACCGCCCTGAAACTGGCCGACGGCATCGCCCTGGTCGCACCGATGGACGACGAGCCCGGCGAGGAGATCATTTTCTCCGCACGCTTCGCCTGCCCGATCTGCGGCCATGCCATCAGCGAGCTGGAACCCAAGCTGTTCTCCTTCAACAACCCGGCGGGCGCCTGCCCGACGTGCGACGGCCTGGGGGTCAAGCAGTTCTTCGACACCAAGCGCCTGGTCAATGGTGAGCTGACCCTGGCCGAAGGGGCGATTCGCGGCTGGGACCGGCGCAACGTCTATTACTTCCAGATGCTCGGTTCGCTGGCGGCCCACTACAAGTTCAGCCTGGACAAGCCGTTCAACGAGTTGCCCGCCGACCAGCAGAAATTCATCCTGCACGGCAGCGGCTCGCAGAATGTCGACTTCAAATACCTCAACGACCGTGGCGACATCGTCAAGCGTTCCCACCCGTTCGAAGGTATCGTGCCGAACCTGGAGCGACGCTACCGCGAGACCGAATCGGCCAGCGTGCGCGAAGAACTGGCCAAGTTCCTCAGCACCCAGCCCTGCCCCGATTGCCGTGGCACCCGCCTGCGTCGCGAAGCGCGGCATGTGTGGGTCGGCGAGAAGACGCTGCCGGCGGTGACCAACCTGCCGATTGGCGACGCCACCGATTACTTCGGCGGCTTGAAGCTCACCGGTCGTCGTGGCGAAATCGCCGACAAGATCCTCAAGGAAATCCGCGAGCGCCTGCAGTTCCTGGTGAACGTCGGCCTGGACTACCTGACCCTCGATCGCAGCGCAGACACCTTGTCCGGCGGCGAAGCCCAGCGTATCCGCCTCGCCAGCCAGATCGGCGCCGGCCTGGTGGGGGTGATGTACATCCTCGACGAGCCGTCCATCGGCCTGCACCAGCGGGACAACGACCGGTTGCTCGGGACCCTGAAGCACCTGCGGGACATCGGCAACACGGTGATCGTGGTCGAGCACGACGAGGACGCCATCCGCCTGGCGGACTACGTGGTGGACATCGGCCCGGGCGCGGGCGTCCATGGCGGGCATATCGTTGCCCAGGGCACGGCTGCCGAAGTCATGGCGCACCCTGACTCGCTGACGGGCAAATACCTGTCGGGCCGAGTCAAGATCAAGGTCCCGGCCAAACGCACGCCGCGCAACAAGAAGCTGTCGCTGACCCTCAAGGGCGCCCGTGGCAACAACCTGCGCAACGTCGACCTGGAAATCCCGATCGGCCTGCTGACCTGCGTGACCGGCGTGTCCGGCTCCGGCAAGTCGACGCTGATCAACAACACCCTGTTTCCCCTCAGCGCCACGGCCCTGAACGGCGCCACCACCCTCGAAGCTGCCGCCCACGACAGCATCAAGGGCCTGGAGCACCTGGACAAGGTGGTCGACATCGACCAGAGCCCAATTGGTCGTACGCCGCGCTCCAACCCGGCGACCTATACCGGGTTGTTCACACCGATCCGCGAACTGTTCGCCGGCGTGCCGGAGTCCCGCTCCCGAGGCTACGGCCCAGGGCGCTTCTCGTTCAACGTCAAGGGCGGGCGCTGCGAGGCCTGCCAGGGCGATGGCCTGATCAAGGTGGAAATGCACTTCCTGCCCGACATCTACGTGCCGTGCGATGTGTGCAAGAGCAAGCGCTACAACCGCGAGACCCTGGAGATCAAATACAAGGGCAAGAACATCCACGAAACCCTGGAGATGACCATCGAAGAAGCCCGGGTGTTCTTCGATGCGGTGCCGGCCCTGGCGCGCAAGCTCCAGACGCTGATGGATGTCGGCCTGTCGTACATCAAGCTGGGGCAGTCGGCAACGACCCTGTCCGGCGGTGAAGCCCAACGGGTCAAGTTGTCCCGCGAGCTGTCCAAGCGCGACACCGGCAAGACCCTGTATATCCTCGACGAGCCGACCACCGGCCTGCACTTCGCCGATATCCAGCAATTGCTCGACGTGCTGCATCGCCTTCGCGATCACGGCAACACCGTGGTGGTGATCGAACACAACCTGGACGTGATCAAGACGGCTGACTGGCTGGTGGACCTGGGGCCGGAAGGCGGTTCCAAGGGCGGCCAGATCATTGCCGTGGGCACGCCTGAACAAGTGGCCGAAATGAAGCAGTCCTACACCGGTTACTACCTCAAGCCGTTGCTGGAGCGTGATCGGGACTGATTTCACCCGGGCACGAAAAAGCCCCTGTCATCTCTTCGATGGCAGGGGCTTTTTGCTTTTCTTCTGTGGGAGCGAGCTTGCTCGCGATAGCGCGGTGTCAGTTTGCATTTATGCGACGATTTAACCGCAATCGCGAGCAAGCTCGCTCCACACGCGATCAGAACTGTGATTGCAGGTAGTTTTCCAGGCCAATCAACTTGATCAGACCCAACTGCTTCTCCAGCCAGTAGGTGTGGTCTTCTTCGGTGTCGTTAAGCTGGATACGCAGGATCTCGCGGGTCACATAGTCGTTGTGCTGCTCGCAGAGCTCGATGCCTTTGCACAGCGCGGCGCGGACTTTGTATTCCAGGCGCAGGTCAGCGGCCAACATATCGGGCACGGTGGTCCCGACATCCAAGTCATCCGGACGCATCCGCGGCGTGCCTTCGAGCATCAGGATCCGGCGCATCAATGCATCGGCGTGCTGGGCTTCTTCTTCCATCTCATGGTTGATACGTTCGTAGAGCTCGGTGAAACCCCAGTCCTCGTACATCCGCGAGTGGATGAAATATTGATCACGGGCTGCCAGTTCGCCTGTCAGCAACGTGTTGAGGTAATCGATTACATCTGGGTGACCTTGCATCGCCCTACATCTCCACAAGCTTTGAAGGCTCTAGTTTGAACCAACCTGACGGAGAGGTCACTCGTTCATCGCAATAAAAGTGAAGAAAATCCGAGAAAACCGGGCTAAATAACGCAAAAACCGCCCAAATGAGGGCGGTTCTGCTTCTCGTTTAGACTTAGTTAAGCTGTACGCCCAACGCCTTTGCGATACCTTCTCCATAAGCGGCGTCCGCCCTGAAGAAATGCTGGAGCTGACGGTCAACGACATCCGCCGATACACCGGCCATCGCGCCGGCGATATTGTTGATCAGCAACGCTTTCTGCTCGTCGCTCATCAAACGGAACAGCGCACCGGCGTGGCTGTAGTAGTCCGTGTCTTCGCGATGATCGTAACGATCCGCCGCGCCACTGAGGGCCAGTGCCGGCTCCGCATAACGCGGCGCCTGCTTCGGTGCCTCCACATAGCTGTTAGGCTCGTAGTTCGGAGCCGCCCCGCCATTGCTGCCAAACGCCATGGCACCGTCGCGCTGATAAGTGTTGACCGGGCTACGTGGCGCATTCACCGGCAACTGCTGGTGATTGGTGCCCACACGGTAGCGGTGCGCATCGGCGTAGGCGAAGACACGGCCCTGCAGCATGCGATCCGGCGAGAGACCAACCCCTGGCACCATGTTGCTCGGGCCAAACGCCGCCTGCTCGACTTCAGCGAAGTAATTCAGCGGGTTGCGGTTGAGTTCGAGCACACCCACTTCGATCAACGGAAACTCTTTCTGCGACCAGGTCTTGGTCACGTCGAACGGGTTCTCGTAATGGGCCGCGGCCTGGGCCTCGCTCATGATCTGGATGCAGACGCGCCATTTCGGGAAGTCACCGCGCTCAATGGCCTCGAACAAGTCACGCTGGGCATAATCCGGGTCGGTACCCGCCAGGCGTGCCGCTTCTGCCGGCGCAAGGTTCTTGATGCCTTGCAGGGTCTTGTAGTGCCACTTCACCCAGTGCCGCTCACCCTGTGCGCTGATCAGGCTGTAGGTGTGGCTGCCGAAGCCGTGCATGTGGCGGTAGCCATCCGGAATACCTCGGTCGGAAAACAGGATGGTGACCTGGTGCAGCGCCTCAGGCGAATGGGACCAGAAATCCCACATCGCCTGGGCACTTTTGAGGTTGCTTTGCGGCAGACGCTTCTGGGTGTGGATAAAATCCGGAAATTTCAACGGATCACGGATGAAGAACACCGGCGTGTTGTTGCCAACGATGTCCCAGTTGCCTTCCTCGGTGTAGAACTTCAGGGCGAAACCCCGCGGATCGCGTTCAGTGTCGGCCGAACCACGCTCGCCACCCACGGTGGAGAACCGCAGGAAGGTCGGTGTTTGCTTGCCGATCGACTCGAACAACTTGGCGCTGGTGTACTGGGTGATGTCCTGGGTGACGGTAAAGGTGCCGTAGGCCCCCGATCCTTTGGCGTGCACGCGACGCTCGGGAATGTTCTCGCGGTTGAAGTGAGCAAGCTTTTCGATCAGGTGAAAATCGTCGAGCAGCAGCGGGCCGCGCGGGCCGGCGGAACGAGAGTTCTGGTTATCGGCGACAGGAGCGCCGCTGGCGGTCGTAAGCGTTTTGATCTGGCTCATGCTCAATCTTCCTAGGTCGGTCTTCAAACTGCCGGCTAATCGGCTGGAAAGGAGTATCGATCATGTTAGTGACAGTATCCAAATTCATTAAATCATGGACATCGATAGTCATTATCTAATGCTGAAGACTTGCCGATAGCCGAACCAGGCGAAACGGTCCGGGTACTTTTCAGCAGGCAACAAAAAACCGGGCACAAGGCCCGGTTTTTCGTTTGTTGCCGACTTACTCAGCGGATACAGCTTCACCGCTGGTAGCACGATCAACCAACTCGACGTACGCCATAGGCGCGTTGTCGCCAGCGCGGAAACCGCACTTGAGGATGCGCAGGTAGCCACCCTCACGGGTAGCGTAACGCTTGCCCAGGTCGTTGAAGAGCTTACCAACGATAGCTTTCGAACGAGTACGGTCGAAAGCCAGACGGCGGTTAGCCAGGCTATCTGTCTTGGCCAGAGTGATCAGCGGCTCAGCAACGCGACGCAGTTCTTTGGCTTTCGGCAGTGTAGTTTTGATCAGCTCGTGCTCGAACAGCGACACCGCCATGTTTTGGAACATGGCCTTGCGGTGCGAGCTGGTGCGGCTCAGGTGACGACCACTTTTACGATGACGCATGGTTCATTCCTTACCAAACACAACGTTCGGTGATTACGACGATCAGGCAGTCGCCTTGTCGTCCTTCTTAAGACTTGCAGGCGGCCAGTTGTCGAGGCGCATGCCGAGGGACAGACCGCGGGAGGCCAGAACGTCCTTGATTTCAGTCAAGGATTTCTTGCCAAGGTTCGGAGTCTTCAACAGCTCTACTTCGGTACGCTGAATCAGGTCGCCGATGTAGTAGATGTTTTCCGCCTTAAGGCAGTTAGCCGAACGTACAGTCAGTTCCAGATCGTCAACCGGGCGAAGCAGGATCGGATCGATCTCGTCTTCCTGCTCGACAACCACTGGCTCACTGTCACCCTTGAGGTCGACGAACGCAGCCAACTGCTGTTGCAGGATGGTTGCAGCACGGCGGATAGCCTCTTCAGGATCCAGGGTACCGTTGGTTTCCAGATCAATAACCAGCTTGTCCAGGTTGGTACGCTGTTCGACACGGGCGTTTTCCACCACGTATGCGATACGGCGAACCGGGCTGAACGAAGAGTCAAGCTGCAAGCGACCGATGCTGCGGCTTTCGTCTTCATCGCTCTGACGCGAGTCTGCCGGTTCATAACCACGACCACGAGCTACGGTGAGCTTCATGTTCAGGGCGCCGTTAGACGCCAGGTTAGCGATTACGTGATCGGGGTTAACGATCTCGACATCATGATCCAGCTGAATATCGGCAGCGGTAACCACCCCCGAACCCTTCTTCGACAAGGTCAGCGTAACTTCGTCACGACCGTGCAGCTTGATAGCCAGACCTTTCAGGTTCAACAGGATTTCAATTACGTCTTCCTGTACACCTTCGATGGCGCTGTACTCGTGGAGCACACCGTCAATCTCGGCCTCGACTACTGCACAGCCGGGCATTGAGGACAACAGGATGCGGCGCAGCGCGTTGCCCAGGGTGTGGCCGAAACCACGCTCGAGAGGCTCGAGTGTGATCTTGGCGCGGGTTGGACTGACAACCTGCACATCAATATGGCGGGGTGTCAGGAACTCATTTACCGAAATCTGCATGGATGCACCTATTTTCTAGCCCTTACTTGGAGTAGAGCTCGACAATCAGGCTTTCGTTGATGTCGGCGGACAGATCACTGCGAGCAGGAACGTTCTTGAAAACGCCCGACTTCTTCTCAGTGTCTACTTCTACCCATTCTACGCGGCCACGTTGGGCACACAGATCGAGAGCTTGGACAATGCGAAGTTGGTTCTTTGCTTTCTCGCGAACAGCAACCACGTCACCAGCACGAACCTGGTAGGACGGAACGTTTACGGTCTGACCGTTAACGCTGATCGACTTGTGCGATACCAGCTGACGGGATTCGGCACGAGTAGAACCGAAGCCCATACGGTATACAACGTTGTCCAGACGGCATTCGAGCAGTTGCAACAGGTTTTCGCCGGTTGCGCCTTTCTTGCCAGCTGCTTCTTTGTAGTAGCCGCTGAATTGACGCTCGAGAACGCCGTAGATACGACGGACCTTCTGCTTTTCACGCAGTTGGGTGCCGTAATCGGACTGGCGACCGCGGCGTTGGCCGTGGATACCAGGTGCTGCTTCAATGTTGCACTTCGATTCGATCGCGCGCACGCCGCTCTTCAGAAAAAGATCGGTGCCTTCGCGACGAGCGAGTTTGCATTTTGGACCAATGTAACGAGCCATTCTTTACAATCTCCTGGATTACACGCGGCGCTTCTTCGGCGGACGGCACCCGTTGTGCGGGATTGGCGTCACGTCGGTGATGCTGGCGATCTTGTAGCCACAGCCGTTCAAAGCGCGGACTGCGGATTCACGACCTGGACCTGGACCCTTGACGTTCACGTCGAGGTTTTTCAGGCCGTATTCCAGCGCAGCTTGACCAGCACGCTCAGCAGCTACTTGAGCAGCGAACGGGGTGGACTTGCGGGAACCGCGGAAACCCGAACCACCGGAGGTAGCCCAGGAAAGAGCGTTACCTTGACGGTCGGTAATGGTCACGATGGTGTTGTTAAAAGAAGCATGGATGTGGGCGATGCCATCAACCACTGTCTTTTTAACTTTTTTACGAGGACGAGCAGCAGGTTTTGCCATGATTAAATTCCTGTCGATTCGCTGGGGCGATTACTTGCGGATCGGCTTACGCGGACCTTTACGGGTACGCGCGTTGGTCTTGGTACGCTGACCGCGTACTGGCAGACCACGACGATGACGCAGACCGCGATAGCAACCGAGGTCCATCAAGCGCTTGATTTTCATGTTGATTTCGCGACGCAGGTCACCTTCAGTGGTGAACTTCGCCACTTCGCCACGCAGCTGTTCAATCTGCTCGTCGCTCAGATCTTTGATCTTTGCCGCTGGGTTGACCCCAGTCACTGCACAAATTTTCTGTGCAGTAGTGCGACCAACACCATAGATGTAGGTCAGCGAGATAACAGTATGCTTGTTATCTGGAATGTTGACGCCTGCAATACGGGCCATTCAGTGGGACTCCAATTGACAGCTACCTACGCCCCGGAAGCCAAGAAATAGGGCGCGAGATAATATCGCTGTAATAACAAATAATCAACCCGGCAGCGCACTAGCTGCCGGGCTTAAAGCACAATCACACTCAGCCTTGGCGCTGTTTGTGACGCGGTTCCGCGCTGCAAATTACCCGAACAACACCTTCGCGGCGAATAATCTTGCAGTTGCGGCACAGCTTTTTCACCGATGCACGAACTTTCATCACCAACTCCTCGAACCTTATGGACGCTACTCAGCGCAACATGCCGCTGCCGTAGCCCTTCAGGTTGGCTTTCTTCATCAGGGATTCGTACTGGTGCGAAACGAGGTGCGATTGTACTTGGGACATGAAGTCCATCACAACCACGACCACGATCAGCAACGAGGTCCCGCCAAGGTAGAACGGTACGTTTGCCGCAACCACCAGGAACTGGGGCAACAGACAGACGGCCGTCATGTAAAGAGCACCGAACATGGTCAAGCGAGTCAGAACGCCATCAATGTAGCGCGCAGACTGCTCACCTGGACGGATGCCCGGAATAAAGGCACCGGACTTCTTCAGGTTTTCCGCTACGTCTTTCGGATTGAACATCAACGCCGTATAGAAGAAGCAGAAGAAAATAATCCCTGCACTAAACAGCAGAATATTCAACGGCTGACCAGGAGCGATCGACTGCGAGATGTCCTGCAACCAGCCCATACCTTCAGACTGGCCGAACCAGGCACCCAACGAAGCCGGGAACAGCAGGATGCTGCTCGCGAAAATAGCCGGAATTACGCCGGCCATGTTCACCTTCAACGGCAAGTGGCTGGTCTGCGCAGCAAACACCTTGCGGCCCTGCTGACGCTTGGCGTAGTGAACGGCAATACGCCGCTGACCACGCTCGATGAACACCACGAAACCGATAATCGCTACTGCCAGCAGACCGATGGCAACCAGGGCGAAAATGTTGATATCACCCTGACGCGCAGACTCGAAAGACTGCCCGATCGCTCTCGGAAGACCGGCGACGATACCTGCGAAGATCAACATCGAGATACCGTTGCCAACACCACGCTCAGTAATCTGCTCACCCAGCCACATCATGAACATCGCGCCCGCCACAAACGTGGTTACCGCAACGAAATGAAAGCTGAAGTCAGCAGTGAACGAAACGCCCTGCCCCGCCAGGCCAATGGACATGCCAATGGCCTGAACGAGAGCGAGGACGACAGTGCCGTAGCGGGTGTACTGGCTGATCTTGCGACGGCCAGCTTCACCTTCCTTCTTCAACTGCTCCAGCTGCGGGCTGACGGCGCTCATCAGTTGCATGATGATCGATGCCGAAATGTACGGCATGATCCCCAGTGCAAAGATGCTCATCCGCTCCAGCGCGCCGCCGGAAAACATGTTGAACAAGCTAAGAATGGTCCCCTCATTCTGTCGAAACAGGTCCGCGAGTCGGTCCGGGTTGATACCTGGAACCGGGATGTGTGCGCCTATTCGGTAGACGATAATCGCCAGGAACAGAAAACGCAGACGAGCCCAGAGTTCAGACATACCGCCTTTGCCGAGCGCAGAGAGAGCACCTTGCTTAGCCATTTATTCCTCGAACTTGCCGCCAGCTGCTTCGATAGCCGCACGCGCACCTTTGGTGGCGCCGATTCCCTTTCCGATGGTGACAGCACGAGCAACTTCGCCCGACAGCATGATTTTCACACGCTGTACGTTCTGGTTGATCACGTTGGCATCCTTCAGGGACTGCACGGTGACGATGTCGCCGTCCACTTTGGCCAGCTCGGACAGACGCACTTCTGCGCGGTCCATGGCTTTCAGGGAAACGAAACCGAACTTCGGCAGGCGACGATGCAGCGGCTGTTGACCGCCTTCAAAGCCTGGAGCAATGGTGCCACCGGAGCGGGAGGTCTGACCTTTGTGGCCACGGCCACCGGTCTTGCCCAAACCACTACCGATACCACGGCCCGGACGATGCTTTTCGCGACGGGAACCCGGCGCTGGACTCAGATCATTGAGTTTCATCGATTAACCCTCGACACGCAGCATGTAGTAAGCCTTGTTGATCATCCCGCGATTCTCGGGAGTATCCTGGACTTCTACAGTGTGACCGATGCGACGCAGACCCAGACCCTTAACGCACAGTTTGTGGTTAGGGATGCGGCCGGTCATGCTTTTGATCAGCGTTACTTTTACGGTAGCCATGATCAGAAGATCTCCTTGACGCTTTTGCCACGCTTGGCGGCAATGGATTCAGGAGACTGCATTGCTTTCAAACCCTTGAAAGTGGCGTGAACCACGTTTACCGGGTTAGTCGAGCCGTAGCACTTGGCCAGAACGTTCTGAACGCCAGCAACTTCGAGGACAGCACGCATAGCGCCGCCAGCGATGATACCGGTACCTTCAGAAGCAGGCTGCATGTACACCTTCGAAGCGCCATGGGCGGACTTCATTGCGTACTGCAGGGTGGTGCCGTTCAGATCAACCTGGATCATGTTGCGGCGAGCAGCTTCCATTGCCTTCTGGATCGCAGCAGGCACTTCACGCGACTTGCCACGGCCGAAGCCAACACGGCCTTTACCATCACCCACTACGGTCAACGCAGTGAAAGTGAAGATACGGCCGCCTTTAACGGTTTTGGCTACGCGGTTAACTTGAACCAGCTTCTCGATGTAGCCTTCGTCGCGCTTTTGGTCGTTATTTGACATAACTTAGAACTCCAGCCCAGCTTCACGAGCAGCATCAGCCAGCGCCTTGACGCGGCCGTGGTACTTGAAGCCAGAGCGGTCGAAAGCCACCTGCGAGACGCCAGCGGCTTTAGCACGCGTAGCGACCAGCTGGCCAACCTTAGTGGCCGCGTCGATGTTGCCAGTGGCGCCATCACGCAGTTCTTTATCCAAAGTCGAGGCACTTGCCAGGACTTTGTTGCCGTCGGCCGAAATGACCTGGGCGTAGATGTGCTGCGACGAGCGGAACACGCAGAGACGCACGACTTCGAGTTCGTGCATTTTCAGGCGTGCTTTGCGAGCGCGACGCAGTCGAGTAACTTTTTTGTCGGTCATTTGCTATGCCCTACTTCTTCTTGGCTTCTTTACGACGGACGACTTCGTCCGCGTAGCGCACACCTTTGCCTTTGTACGGCTCTGGTGGACGGAAGTCGCGGATCTCGGCGGCCACTTGACCTACCAGCTGCTTGTCGATGCCCTTGATCAGGATATCGGTCTGGCTAGGAGTCTCAGCGGTGATGCCTTCCGGCAGTTCATAATCCACTGGGTGCGAGAAGCCAAGAGCCAGGTTCAGCACTGTGCCTTTTGCTTGCGCTTTGTAACCAACACCGACCAGCTGGAGCTTGCGCTCGAAGCCTTGGCTTACGCCTTGGACCATGTTGTTTACCAACGCACGAGTGGTACCAGCCATTGCGCGAGTCTGTTGATCGCCATTGCGAGCAGCGAAACGCAGCTCACCAGCTTCTTCAACGATCTCAACGGACGAATGGATGTTCAGTTGCAGAGTGCCCTTGGCACCCTTCACCGAAAGCTGTTGGCCTGCGAATTTGACTTCGACACCGGCTGGCAGCTTAACGGGGTTCTTAGCGACGCGTGACATGCTTATCCCCCCTTAGAACACAGTGCAAAGAACTTCGCCGCCGACACCGGCAGCGCGCGCAGCACGATCCGTCATCACACCTTTGTTGGTGGAGACGATAGACACGCCCAGGCCGCCACGAACTTTTGGCAGATCCTCGACGGACTTGTACTGACGCAGGCCAGGACGGCTAACGCGCTTCACTTCCTCGATGACCGGACGGCCTTCGAAGTACTTCAGCTCGATGGACAGCAGAGGCTTGATTTCGCTGCTGATCTGATAACCCGCAATGTAACCTTCGTCCTTCAGGACTTTGGCAACAGCTACCTTCAACGTAGAAGATGGCATGCTTACGACGGACTTTTCAGCCATCTGGGCATTACGGATACGAGTTAGCATGTCCGCTAACGGGTCCTGCATACTCATGGGCTAGACGCTCCTAATACACAAAAAATTAGCCTTTCGGCTAGTACGTGTCGCCGAGCACATCCGCGCAATAAAAACACGGGCTCAGGCGAGCCGGGTATTCTAGACACACCCCACAAATGAATCAAGCCCCAATAGGGGCTTGATTCAAGTTCAAGGTCACCGACGGTCAGGATCTTGCGATCCCGAACGCCGCGACTTTGACAGTGCTTACCAGCTGGCTTTAACCAGACCTGGAACGTCACCACGCATTGCAGCTTGACGCAGCATGTTACGGCCAAGGCCGAACTTGCGGTACACGCCGTGCGGACGACCAGTCAGGCGGCAGCGGTTACGCATGCGCGAGGCGCTTGCGTCACGTGGCTGCTTCTGCAGGGCTACGGTAGCTTCCCAACGCGCTTCTGGACTTGCGTTCAGATCAACGATGATAGCTTTCAGCGCTGCACGCTTGGTGGCGTACTTGGCAACGGTGAGCTGACGCTTCAGCTCACGGTTCTTCATGCTCTTCTTGGCCATTTTCCTACTCCAATCAGTTGCGGAACGGGAATTTGAAAGCGCGCAGCAGTGCGCGACCTTCGTCATCCGTCCGAGCAGTGGTGGTCAGGGTAATGTCCAGACCGCGGAGAGCGTCGATCTTGTCGTAATCGATTTCCGGGAAAATGATCTGCTCTTTAACGCCCATGCTGTAGTTGCCACGACCATCGAAGGACTTGGCATTCAGGCCGCGGAAGTCGCGAACCCGAGGCAGGGAGATCGACAGCAGACGATCCAGGAACTCGTACATACGCTCACGGCGCAGGGTCACTTTGACGCCGATCGGCCAACCTTCACGGACTTTAAAGCCAGCGATGGATTTCCGAGCGTAAGTCACGACGACTTTCTGACCGGTGATCTTTTCCAGGTCAGCAACAGCGTGCTCGATGACTTTTTTGTCGCCGATCGCTTCGCCCAGACCCATGTTCAGGGTGATTTTGGTAACGCGCGGAACTTCCATCACGTTCGAAAGCTTAAGTTCTTCCTTAAGTTTCGGTGCGATTTCCTTCCGGTAAATCTCTTTTAGTCGTGCCATGGTCTTCTACCTAGCAGTGTTCAAGCATCAACCGCTTTTTGGGTCGACTTGAAGACACGAATTTTCTTACCGTCTTCTACTTTGAAACCAACGCGGTCAGCCTTGTTGGTTTCGCCGTTGAAGATGGCGACGTTGGAAGCGTGCAGTGGCGCTTCTTTCTCGACGATACCGCCCTGTACGCCCGACATCGGGTTAGGCTTGGTATGACGCTTGACCAGGTTCAGACCACCAACAACCAGACGGTTGTCAGCAAGAACCTTCAGCACCTTACCGCGCTTACCTTTGTCTTTGCCGGCGATCACGATGATCTCGTCGTCACGACGAATCTTTTGCATGTCGGATCTCCTTACAGCACTTCTGGGGCGAGCGAGACGATCTTCATGAACTTCTCAGTACGAAGTTCACGGGTCACTGGCCCAAAGATACGGGTGCCGATCGGCTCTTGCTTGTTGTTCAACAGAACAGCAGCGTTGCCATCAAAGCGGATGATGGAGCCGTCAGCACGACGAACGCCATGGCGAGTGCGGACTACGACAGCAGTCATCACTTGGCCTTTTTTCACCTTACCGCGAGGAATTGCTTCCTTGACGGTAACTTTGATGATGTCACCGATACCAGCGTAACGACGATGGGAGCCACCCAGCACCTTGATGCACATAACACGGCGAGCGCCGCTGTTATCGGCCACATCGAGCATGGATTGAGTCTGAATCATATAATTTCTCCGACCCCTAGCCCTTAGACTTCCACAGCGCGTTCGAGAACATCAACCAGCGCCCAAGACTTGGTCTTGGCCATCGGACGAGTTTCACGAATAGTGACTTTGTCGCCGATGTGGCACTGATTGGTTTCGTCGTGCGCGTGCAGCTTAGTCGAACGCTTAACGTATTTACCGTAGATCGGGTGCTTAACGCGACGCTCGATCAGAACGGTGATGGTTTTGTCCATCTTGTCGCTGACAACACGGCCAGTCAGCGTACGGACAGTTTTTTCGGCTTCAGCCATGATTACTTACCTGCCTGCTGGTTGAGCACAGTTTTCACGCGAGCGATATCACGCTTAACTTGCGAGAGCAGATGAGACTGCCCCAACTGGCCAGTTGCTTTCTGCATACGCAGATTGAACTGGTCGCGCAGCAGGCCGAGCAGTTGCTCGTTCAGCTGCTGTGCTGATTTTTCACGAAGTTCATTCGCTTTCATCACATCACCGTCCGTTTAACAAAGGCGGTGGCGAGCGGCAGCTTTGCAGCAGCCAGGGCAAAAGCCTCACGCGCCAGCTCTTCAGTTACACCCTCGATTTCATACAGGACTTTGCCTGGCTGAATCTGGGCAACCCAGTATTCGACGTTACCCTTACCTTTACCCATCCGAACTTCGAGTGGCTTCTTGGAAATAGGCTTGTCCGGGAATACACGGATCCAGATCTTGCCGCCACGTTTTACGTGACGGGTCAGAGCACGACGCGCTGACTCGATCTGACGAGCGGTGAGACGACCACGAGCAACAGACTTCAGCGCGAACTCGCCGAAGCTGACTTTGCTACCGCGCAATGCCAGGCCACGGTTGTGACCGGTCATTTGCTTGCGGAACTTCGTACGCTTTGGTTGCAACATTTGGCGTACCCCTTACTTAGCAGCTTTTTTACGAGGCGCTGGTGCTTGTGGCTTCAGTTCTTCTTGGCGACCACCAATTACTTCGCCTTTGAAGATCCAAACCTTTACACCGATCACACCGTAGGTGGTGTGAGCTTCGTAGTTGGCATAGTCGATGTCGGCACGCAGGGTGTGCAGTGGCACACGACCTTCGCGATACCATTCAGTACGTGCGATTTCAGCACCGCCGAGACGACCGCTCACTTGGATTTTGATGCCTTTGGCACCAATGCGCATGGCGTTCTGTACAGCGCGCTTCATAGCGCGACGGAACATTACGCGACGCTCCAGCTGCTGAGCTACGCTCTGCGCAACCAGCATACCGTCGAGCTCCGGCTTGCGGATCTCTTCGATATTGATGTGCACAGGCACACCCATTTGCTTGGTCAGGTCCTGACGCAGTTTCTCAACATCTTCACCTTTCTTCCCGATAACGATACCTGGACGAGCGGTGTGGATGGTGATACGTGCAGTCTGCGCCGGACGATGGATATCGATACGGCTTACGGACGCGCTTTTTAGTTTGTCTTGGAGATACTCACGCACCTTCAGATCAGCGAACAAGTAGTCCGCATAAGTCCGACCGTCTGCGTACCAGACGGAGGTGTGCTCCTTGACGATTCCCAGGCGAATGCCAATGGGATGTACTTTCTGACCCATCTCTTCGACTCCGTTACTTGTCAGCAACCTTGACAGTGATATGGCAAGACCGCTTGACGATGCGATCAGCACGGCCTTTGGCACGTGGCATGATGCGCTTCAGCGAACGCCCTTCGTTGACGAAAACGGTGCTGACCTTCAGGTCATCAACGTCTGCGCCTTCGTTATGCTCGGCGTTGGCTACGGCCGACTCCAGCACTTTCTTCATGATCTCGGCGGCTTTCTTACTGCTGAAAGCCAACAGGTTGAGCGCTTCGCCCACCTTCTTCCCGCGGATCTGGTCGGCGACCAAGCGGGCTTTCTGGGCGGAGATTCGAGCGCCCGACAACTTAGCGGCTACTTCCATTTCCTTACCCCTTAACGCTTGGCTTTCTTGTCAGCCACGTGCCCACGGTATGTGCGGGTACCGGCGAACTCGCCCAGTTTGTGGCCGACCATGTCTTCGTTCACGAGAACTGGGACGTGTTGGCGACCGTTGTGTACTGCGATGGTCAGACCGACCATTTGTGGCAGGATCATCGAACGACGCGACCAGGTCTTAACTGGTTTGCGATCATTCTTTTCCGCCGCCACTTCGATCTTCTTCAGTAGGTGAAGATCAATAAAAGGACCTTTTTTCAGAGAACGTGGCACTGTCGTATCCCTCTATTTACTTGCGACGACGGACGATCATTTTGTCGGTACGCTTATTACCACGAGTCTTCGCGCCCTTAGTCGGGAAGCCCCATGGCGATACCGGATGACGACCACCAGAGGTACGACCTTCACCACCACCATGTGGGTGGTCAACCGGGTTCATGGCAACACCACGAACGGTTGGGCGAACGCCACGCCAGCGCTTGGCACCAGCTTTACCCAACGAACGCAGGCTGTGCTCGGAGTTCGAGACTTCGCCCAGGGTCGCACGGCATTCAGCCAGTACTTTACGCATCTCACCAGAACGCAGACGCAGGGTCACGTAGACACCTTCACGAGCGATCAGCTGAGCCGAAGCACCAGCGGAACGAGCGATCTGTGCGCCTTTACCTGGCTTCAATTCGATGCCGTGTACGGTGCTACCAACTGGAATGTTACGCAGTTGCAGAGCGTTGCCCGGCTTGATCGGTGCCAGGGCACCTGCGATCAGCTGGTCGCCAGCACTCACGCCTTTAGGGGCGATGATGTAGCGACGCTCGCCATCTGCGTACAGCAGCAGAGCGATGTGAGCAGTACGGTTTGGATCGTATTCGATACGCTCGACGGTGGCAGCGATGCCATCCTTGTCGTTGCGACGGAAGTCGACCAGACGATAATGCTGCTTATGACCACCACCGATGTGACGAGTGGTAATACGGCCATTGTTGTTACGACCACCAGACTTCGATTTTTTCTCGAGCAGCGGTGCGTGAGGAGCGCCTTTATGCAGCTCCTGGTTGACCACCTTGACCACAAAACGGCGGCCAGGGGAAGTCGGTTTGCATTTAACGATTGCCATGATGCACCCCTTCCTTACTCAGCACTGCTGCTGAAATCGAGATCTTGGCCTGGCTGAAGGGAGATAACTGCCTTCTTCCAGTCATTACGCTTGCCCAGACCGCGAGCAGTGCGCTTGCTTTTACCCAGAACGTTCAGGGTAGTCACGCGCTCTACTTTCACGCTGAACAGGCTTTCGACGGCCTTCTTGATTTCCAGCTTGGTTGCGTCGGTAGCAACCTTGAAAACGAACTGGCCTTTCTTGTCTGCCAGAACCGTAGCCTTCTCGGAAACGTGCGGGCCAAGCAGAACTTTAAATACGCGTTCCTGGTTCATCCCAGCAGCTCCTCGAATTTCTTCACGGCCGACACGGTGATCAACACCTTGTCGTATGCGATCAGACTGACCGGATCGGAACCCTGCACGTCACGAACGTCGACGTGTGGCAGGTTGCGAGCAGCCAGGTACAGGTTCTGATCAACAGCGTCAGACACGATCAGGACGTCAGTCAGGCCCATGCCGTTCAGCTTGTTCAGCAGATCTTTGGTTTTCGGTGCTTCAACAGCGAAGTCCTGAACCACGACCAGACGATCAGTACGCACCAGCTCAGCAAGGATGGAACGCATTGCTGCGCGATACATCTTCTTGTTCAGCTTCTGGGAGTGATCCTGAGGACGAGCTGCGAAAGTGGTACCGCCGCCACGCCAGATTGGGCTACGGATAGTACCGGCACGAGCACGGCCAGTACCTTTCTGACGCCATGGGCGCTTGCCGCCACCGGAAACGTCGGAACGGGTCTTTTGCTGCTTGCTACCTTGACGGCCGCCGGCCATGTAGGCCACGACTGCTTGGTGAACCAGCGTCTCGTTGAATTCGCCGCCAAATGTCAGTTCGGAAACTTCGATCGCTTGAGCGTCATTTACATTTAATTGCATGTCAGCTTCCCCTTAACCGCGAGCCTTGGCTGCTGGACGTACAACCAAGTTGCCGCCAGTAGCGCCAGGAACAGCGCCCTTGACCAACAACAGATTGCGTTCAGCGTCCACGCGCACTACTTCGAGGGACTGCACGGTCACGCGCTCAGCGCCCATATGACCGGACATTTTTTTGCCCTTGAATACACGACCAGGAGTCTGGCACTGGCCGATAGAGCCTGGAACGCGGTGGGATACGGAGTTACCGTGGGTGTTATCTTGCCCGCGGAAGTTCCAACGCTTGATCGTACCCTGGAAGCCTTTACCCTTGGACTGACCGGTTACATCAACCAGTTGGCCAGCGGCGAAGATTTCAGCGTTGATCAGATCGCCGGCCTGGTACTCGCCTTCTTCAAGGCGGAATTCCATTACGGTACGACCAGCGGCAACGTTCGCCTTGGCGAAGTGGCCAGCCTGAGCTGCTGTTACACGCGAAGCACGACGCTCGCCGACAGTGACTTGCACTGCACGATAGCCATCGGTCTCTTCAGTTTTGAACTGGGTGACGCGATTCGGCTCGATCTCAATGACCGTGACCGGAATGGAGACACCTTCTTCGGTGAAAATACGGGTCATACCGCATTTACGACCGACTACACCAATAGTCATGTTGTAAACCTCATGAGTGTACGGGGCTTTCACCCGCTATGGCCGCCCATTTCAGAGCGTTACACGACTAAGACCGAGTCTTAGCCGAGGCTGATCTGCACTTCCACACCGGCCGCAAGATCAAGCTTCATAAGAGCATCAACGGTTTTATCCGTTGGCTGGACGATGTCCAGAACGCGCTTATGAGTACGGATCTCGTACTGGTCACGCGCGTCTTTGTTGACGTGCGGGGAGACCAGAACGGTGAACCGCTCTTTACGGGTAGGCAGTGGAATTGGACCACGCACTTGAGCACCAGTACGTTTCGCGGTTTCCACGATTTCCTGGGTGGATTGGTCGATCAGGCGATGGTCAAAAGCCTTCAACCTGATACGGATTTGCTGATTTTGCATTGGATTTCAGACTCCGGCTGCTATTCCCACCGGGCGCAATACGCCCGTTAAAAGGAGGCGCAATTCTATAGACGCCCCTGATAGGTGTCAACCCAATAAAAAAGCCCCCGCTAAGCGGGGGCTTTTCAACTCATCAAGCTGACTCTAAAAGAGACTTACTCGATGACTTTGGCTACGACGCCAGCGCCGACGGTACGACCGCCTTCACGGATAGCGAAACGCAGACCGTCTTCCA
>NZ_JACNDD010000289.1:0-2025 GCF_017351395.1 Pseudomonas sp. FW305-28 | reverse complement strand
CTCGCTCCCACAGGGTTTGTGCTCATGGAGGATTACCACTGCAACATGAAATCTTCTTCATGAACAACACCTGCGACCGAATGCCGCGCACCACCTGGCCTGCAGGATTATTGCGATTTCCATGAAAACTTCTTAACGAACCGGGGCATTTACTTAGCACGCTATCCAAATCTATAACAAAGTCCTGCACACGCCTTGCTGCAGATAACAGAGATTGGAGCTTGCAAGATGACTGTGAAAGTAACTGAACGCGACGACGCCCATATGTCCCACGAAGGCATTGCCGCCGGTATCCGGATCTGGGATGTGCATCAACAGGATCTGCTGGTGGGCATGTTCCACTCCGAAACGGACGCCCATAGCTACAAGGCTGAACTGGAGCGTGAGGAACGGCTGCGCTCGCGTGAGGCGGCGGGATCGTAAGAACACCACAGCCCCTGTGGGAGCCGAGCTTGCTCGCGATGGCGGTATACCAGCCAGGTAATGTACTGACTGACACGCCGCCATCGCGAGCAAGCTCGGCTCCCACACAAGCTCGGCTTCCACAGGTTGTTTCAGCTCAACGACATTGCGCCGCTCTTACCACATCAAATCATCAGGAATCTGATACGCCGCGTACGGATCATCGGCATCCACTTCTTCGGTCTGGGTGTTGAGCTGGACGATGCGCTTGGGGTCGCGTTCCTGGATCTTCAGGGCGGCCTCGCGCGGGATCACTTCGTAGCCGCCGGCATGGTGGACGATCGCCAGGGAGCCACTGCTCAACTTGTTGCGCATCAGCGTATTGACCGAGATGCGCTTGACCTTCTTGTCGTCGACGAAGTTGTAGTAATCCTCAGTGGTCAGCTTCGGCAGGCGCGAGACTTCGATCAATTGCTTGATCTGCGCGGCCCGGGCCTTCTGCTCGACCTTTTCCTGCTGCTGCCGGTTGAGTTCCTGGTCGCGCTTGACCTTTTCGGCCATGGCTTCCTGGGCGGCACGCTGCTGGGAATCATCCAGTTCGATCTGGCCTTTGTGGGCCAGGCGCTGCTGTTTCTGTTTCTCTTTGCCGACCTGCTTGGCCTGCTTTTGGTTGACCAGCCCTGCTTTGAGCAACTGGTCGCGAAGGGAAAGGCTCATGGTGCTTACTCACTTAGGCAACGGCCTCAGCCACAGCTGGGCAAATTCTTTTCCTGACGTTTGGCTTCGCCCCACAAGGCGTCCAACTCTTCGAGGGTGCAATCTTCCATGGGACGGTGGGTGTCGCGCAATGCCTGTTCGATAAATCGGAATCGCCGCTCGAACTTCCCGTTGGCATCGCGCAGCGCGGTTTCCGGGTCGACCTTGAGGTGGCGAGCCAGGTTCACCACGCTGAACAACAGATCGCCGATCTCGTCGCTGATAGCCACCGGATCGTTGTCGGCCATGGCTTCGAGCACTTCGTCCAGTTCCTCGCGGACTTTGTCGAGCACCGGCAAAGGACCTGGCCAGTCGAAACCGACCTGCCCCGCACGCTTTTGCAATTTCGCCGAGCGGGACAACGCCGGCAGCGCCCCCGGTACATCGTCGAGCAGCGACAACTGCTCGGGCGCCAAGGCTTTCTCGGCCCGTTCCTCAGCCTTGATTTCTTCCCAGCGCTGCTTGACCTGCTCTTCGCTCAAGCGCGGGATATCCACGGGCGCATACAGGTCACCGGTAGGAAACACATGGGGATGGCGGCGGATCAGCTTGCGGGTGATGCTGTCGACCACGCCGGCGAATTCGAAGCGATTTTCTTCCCGGGCCAACTGGCTGTAATACACCACCTGGAACAACAGGTCGCCCAACTCGCCCTGCAGGTGATCGAAATCGCCGCGCTCGATCGCATCGGCCACCTCGTAGGCTTCTTCAAGCGTATGAGGAACGATGGTGGCGTAGGTTTGCTTGATGTCCCACGGGCAGCCGTACTGCGGGTCCCGCAGGCGGTTCATGAGGTGGAGCAGGTCTTCGAGGCTGTACATCAATCCATCCCATCACACAAAAATCTTGTGGGGGCGGGCCAGTGGG
>NZ_JACNDD010000288.1:0-2080 GCF_017351395.1 Pseudomonas sp. FW305-28 | reverse complement strand
CTGGAGGTGAACCGTTTTAGCTGACTGCCCCAAGGCCTTCTGACAGCGAGCCCCATAACGGGGTTTGGCAATAAAAAAAGCTCCCTTTTCGGGCGAATTCCGGTATAGTGCGCGCCGGCCTTTAGCCGGGCCGCGTCAAGGTAGCGCAATTCTCCGAAGTCAGCTTCGGTTGCATGTCCGCACAACGGATGCTTCCACGACGTTCTTTTTCCATTCATTCGTTTTCGCAAATCCCCGCCGACAAAGCAGCCAGGGCGACTCTTGAGTCTCAACACGGCATGCGCAGCTTTGGAGCATGGGTCTTTGCGGATGCACTTAGAGGCAGACCCATGACCCAGGAAACCGGCGGCTTCGCCGCTTTTAATCTCAACCCGAACATTCTTGCTGCCGTCACCGCGACTGGCTACGAAGAACCTTCGGCGATTCAGCAGCAATCGATCCCGATCATCATGGCCGGCCACGACATGATTGGCCAGGCGCAAACCGGTACGGGTAAAACCGCTGCGTTCGCTCTGCCGATCCTGCATCGCATCGATCCTGCCAAGCGCGAACCGCAAGCCCTGATCCTGGCGCCAACCCGTGAGTTGGCGCTGCAAGTAGCCACCGCTTTCGAAACCTACTCCAAGCAAATGCCTGGCGTTACCGTTGTGGCCGTTTACGGCGGCGCCCCGATGGGCCCACAACTGAAAGCTATCCGTAATGGCGCGCAGATCGTTGTCGCCACTCCGGGTCGTCTGTGCGACCACCTGCGTCGTGACGAAAAAGTCCTGGCTACCGTGAACCACCTGGTTCTCGACGAAGCCGACGAGATGCTCAAGCTGGGCTTCATGGATGACCTGGAAGTCATCTTCAAGGCGCTGCCAGCGACCCGCCAGACTGTATTGTTCTCGGCCACCCTGCCGCAATCGATCCGTGCCATTGCCGAGCGCCACCTGCGCGATCCGCAACACGTGAAGATCCAGACCAAGACCCAGACCGTCACCGCGATCGAACAAGCTCACCTGCTGGTTCACGCCGACCAGAAGACTTCCGCCGTTCTCAGCTTGCTGGAAGTGGAAGACTTCGACGCCCTGATCATGTTCGTGCGCACCAAGCAAGCGACCCTGGACCTGGCCAGCGCCCTGGAAGCCAAAGGCTACAAAGCCGCCGCGCTGAACGGTGACATTGCCCAGAACCAGCGTGAGCGCGTGATCGACTCCCTCAAGGATGGCCGCCTGGACATCGTTGTGGCGACCGACGTCGCTGCCCGTGGCCTGGATGTTCCGCGCATCACCCACGTGTTCAACGTGGACATGCCGTACGATCCGGAATCCTACGTTCACCGTATCGGCCGTACCGGCCGTGCCGGTCGCGAAGGCCGCGCGCTGCTGCTGGTCACTCCCCGTGAGCGCCGCATGCTGCAAGTGATCGAGCGTGTGACTGGTCAGAAGGTGGCTGAAGTTCGCCTGCCGGACGCCCAGGCCGTTCTCGATGCCCGCATCAAGAAGCTGACCAACAGCCTGTCGCCCCTGGTGGCTGACGCCGAATCGACCCACGGTGATCTGCTCGATCGCCTGACCGCCGATATCGGTTGCACCCCACGTGCCTTGGCCGCGGCACTGCTGCGCAAGGCCACCAATGGCCAGGCGCTGAACCTGGCTGCGATCGAGAAGGAACGTCCCCTGGTGCCGAACAACGCACCGCGTGGCGATCGTCCCGAGCGCACCGGTGATCGTCCGGACCGTGGTGATCGCGAGCGTCGTGCACCGATCCCGCTGGCCGAAGGTCGTGCGCGCTGCCGTACTGCGCTGGGTGCCCGTGACGGCATCGCCGCCAAGAACCTGCTGGGTGCCATCCTCAACGAAGGCGGCCTGGCCCGCGAAGCGATCGGCCGCATCCAGGTGCGTGACAGCTTCAGCCTGGTCGAGCTGCCGGAAGATGGTCTGGAGAAGTTGCTGACCAAGCTGAAAGACACCCGCGTCGCTGGCAAGCAGCTCAAGCTGCGTCGCTACCGCGAGGATTGATCGGCTCTTGGGCTTATTGATCGAGCATGAAAAATCCCCGACTGGTTCGGGGATTTTTTTTGCCTGTTGTTTGGTGT
>NZ_JACNDD010000287.1:0-2201 GCF_017351395.1 Pseudomonas sp. FW305-28 | reverse complement strand
TCACAAGGGCGACACCCTGTTGATGCTGGCCGCTTACCACGGGCATGTGGAAACGGTGAAAGTGCTGCTGGAGCACAAGGCCGATCCGGAAATCCGCAACGACAACGGCCAGAGCCCGATTGCCGGCGCGGCGTTCAAGGGCGACCTGGCAGTGGTCTCGGCGTTGGTGGACGGCGGCGCCCAAGTGGAAGGCGCGTCCTTCGATGGCCGTACCGCCTTGATGATGGCGGCGATGTTCAACCGGGTGGAAATCGTCGACTACCTGATCGGCAAAGGCGCCGACCCGAAAGCCAAGGACGCCAACGGCGTCTCGGCCCTCGATGCCGCCAGGACCATGGGCGCGGTAGACACCACGGCGCAGTTGGAAAAGATGTTGGGCTGAAAGGTCCGAGCAGATCCCGACGGCTTTTGTGGCGAGGGAGCTTGCTCCCGCTGGGCTGCGCAGCAGCCCAAAATCCAGCCACCGCAACCTGTCAGGTTTACCGCTGTTTAGCGGGTTTACGACTGCTTCGCAGTCGAGCGGGAACAAGCTCCCTCGCCACGCCTGACTCGACCGATGTGATGCGCTATCCTGCCCGCCCTCAAGACACCCTTCGCCACAGGATTCACCCCCATGAAAGCCGCCCTCATCGAACTCATCGGTAAAATCAGCTCCGGCTGCCTCGGCGAGGCGGACATCGCGAAAATCGCTGACGAAGCGGCCCAGGCCTACGCCGATCCGACGGCTTTCCTGGCCGCCAACCCCGATATCAACTACGACGACACATTCCCGATCCCGTTGGGTGAGTGGGTGGTGGTGGGCAGCCTGCCGGACACCGTGCTGTTCCAGGCCGACACCTACGTGGACCTGTTCGAACAGATCGTCGCTTCGTTCGGCCCTGGCGTAGCGTTCAATCTCAAGCCCAAGCAGCTGGCGAAAACCGAAGCCCTGACCGCGCTCAACCGCATCCAGATCCAGATGAGCAGCCTGAACAAGGAAAACGGCGGCTACGTGCTGATGAACTTCAGCCAGTTGCTCGACGATGAATTGCAAATGGTGCTGGTGTACGGCAACGACATGCCGCGGGTGCTGGAACTGTGTACCGAAGTCGGCATCGCCGCCGCGCCGGCCTTGGAAGCTCTCAAGGTCGCGGTCCACGTCTGAAGCAATAAAACGGAACCCTTGCCAGGGGCCCGCTATCCTAAGGGTGCCTATCACCATTTGGGAGCGACACCATGGGTTCCACCTTCAACGGCCTGGTCGGCCTGATTATCCTGGCGCTCGATATCTGGGCGATCATCAATGTACTCAAGAGTGGCGCGGAAACCGGGATGAAAATTCTCTGGGTGCTGCTGATCCTGCTGCTGCCGGTCCTGGGCCTGATCATCTGGGCGATTGCCGGGCCGCGTGGCAACGTGCGGATTTGACCGCTCCATGAAAATGCCCGGTCGCCTCGAGCGACCGGGCATTTTTTATGGGTGGGGTTTCAGGCCGTGGCCAGGGACGGCTTGCGCGAGGCACTCAAGAAGCGCAGCAAGGCCAACAGCGGAAAGGCGCTGCCGACGATCACCACCCACAACCAGCCGCCGTGCTCGTACACGGCACTGGCAATCGATGAGCCGAAGGCGCCGCCGACGAAGATGCTGGTCATGTACAGCGCATTCAGCCGGCTGCGACTCTTGGCGTCGAGGGCGTAGATGGTGCGCTGGCCCAGGACCATGTTCATCTGCACGCAGAAGTCCAGGACCACGCCGGTCACCGCCAGGCCGATCACGCTGTAGAGCGGATGGATGAACGCCGGCAGGAAACTCAGGCTGGCGAACAGCATCGCCAGCAGCGAGGCGTTGCGGGTATGGCCGGCATCCGCCAGGCGACCGGCGATGGGCGCGGCGATGGCACCGATGGCGCCGACCAGGGCGAACAGGGCGATTTCAGTCTGGGACAGGCCGTGGTTGCGTGACAGTTCCAGCGGCACGGCGGTCCAGAACAGGCTGAACGTGGCGAACATGCAGGCTTGGTAGAACGCCCGTTGGCGCAACAGCGGTTGTTGGCGCAGCAGGGTGCCGAGCGAACCCAGCAGTTGGCCATAAGAGGCGCTATGGTCGGGCTGGCGCTTGGGCACGGTCAGCGCCAGGACGATGCTGATCGCGGCCATCAACGCGGCAGCGATGATGAACATGGCCCGCCAGCCGAAGTGATCGGCCACGACGCTGGAGACCGG
>NZ_JACNDD010000286.1:0-2341 GCF_017351395.1 Pseudomonas sp. FW305-28 | reverse complement strand
CCACATCGGCAAACCGGTGGCGAACACCCAGTTCTATCTGCTGGACGAGCACAAACAACCCGTGCCGCTGGGCGTGCCGGGCGAAATCTACATCGGTGGTGCCGGGGTCGCTCGTGGTTATCTGAACCGCGACGACCTGACGGCCGAACGCTTCCTGAAAGATCCATTCAGCAATGCTCCAAACGCCCGCATGTATCGCACGGGCGACCTGGGCCGGTATCTGCCGGATGGCAACATCGAATATCTGGGCCGTAACGATGACCAGGTGAAGATCCGTGGTTTCCGCATTGAACTGGGGGAGATCGAAGCCAAGCTCGCCCAGGCTCCGAACATCAAGGAAACCGTGGTCGTGGCCCGGGAAGATGTGCCGGGCGACAAGCGCCTGGTGGCGTATTTCACCCAACACTCGCCGGACGAAACAGTAGAGATCGAAGCCCTGCGCACGCACCTGCAAGCGCAACTGCCGGCCTACATGGTGCCGGTGGCCTACGTGCGCCTGGATGCGTTGCCACTGACGCCGAACGGCAAGCTCGACCGCAAGGCCCTGCCGGCACCGGATCTCGATGCGCTGATCACCCGTGGCTACGAAGCCCCGCAAGGCGAAACCGAAACCACCCTGGCGCAGATCTGGCAAGACGTGCTCAAGGTCGAACGCGTCGGCCGGCACGACCATTTCTTCGAACTGGGCGGGCATTCCCTGCTGGCCGTCAGCCTGATCGAGCGGATGCGCCAGGCCGGCTTGAGCGCCGATGTGCGCATACTATTCAATCAACCGACCTTGGCCGCGCTGGCTGCCGCAGTGGGCACTGGCAACGAGGTGACTGTCCCGGCAAACCTGATTCCTTTGGGTTGCGAACACATCACCCCAGCCATGCTGCCGCTGGCGAAGTTGAGTCAGGAGGCCATCGACCGTATCGTATCGACGGTGCCAGGCGGTGCGCGCAACGTGCAGGACATCTATCCGCTGGCGCCGCTGCAGGAAGGCATTCTTTACCATCACCTGGCCGCCGAACAAGGCGATCCTTATGTGCTGCAAGCGCAGTTCACCTTCGATAGCCGCGAACGCCTGGACGATTTCACCCAGGCCTTGCAGGGTGTGATCGACCGCCACGACATCTTGAGGTCATCCATGGCCTGGGAAGGGCTGGACGAGCCGGTGCAAGTGGTCTGGCGCAAGGCGGTATTGGGTGTTGAACACGTCATCCCGCACGATGAGGAGGGTGACATTCTCGCTCAGTTGAAGGCGAGCTTCGACGTCAGTCACCACCGCCTGGATATCCGTCAGGCGCCGTTGATGCGCGTTCGGTTCGCTCAGGACGCCGTCAACCAGCGTTGGTTGGCGACCTTGCTGGTCCATCACATGGCGCTCGACCACACGGCGCTGGAAGTGATGCGCCACGAGATACAGATGCACTTGCAGGGCCACGCTGGTCAGTTGGGCGACGCGGTGCCTTATCGCAACTATGTGGCCCAGGTGTGCCTGGGTGTGAGTCGTGAAGAGCACGAAACGTTTTTCCGCGCGATGCTCGGCGACATCGACGAGCCGACGCTGCCGTTCGGCTTGCAGGATGTCCGTGGCGATGGCAGCAGTATCGAAGAAGCCCAGCAGGCCATCTCGACGGAGCTGAGCCGCCGTCTGCGCCTGCAGGCGCGCCAATTGGGCGTGAGTGCCGCGAGCCTGTATCACCTGGCCTGGGCCCAGGTGCTGGGCCGGGTTTCGGGTCGCGAGGACGTGGTGTTCGGCACCGTGTTGATGGGGCGGATGCAGGGCGGCGAAGGGGCCGACCGGGCCTTGGGAATGTTCATCAATACCTTGCCGATCAGTGTGCAAGTCGGTGCACAAAGCGTGCGCGACGGCGTGCTGACGACCCATGCGCGGCTGAGCGGGCTGTTGGGCCATGAGCATGCTTCCCTGGCGTTGGCCCAACGTTGCAGTGGCGTGGTTGCACCGACGCCATTGTTCAGTGCATTGCTCAACTACCGTCATTCGGTCGCCGAGCCTAATGCGTTACAAGCGTCGTCGACCTGGGAAGGGATCGAGGAAGTGGGCGGCGAAGAACGCACCAACTATCCACTGGTGCTGTCCGTGGATGATCTCGGCGAAGGCTTCAGCCTGACCGTTCAGGCAGTGGCCGAAATCGGCGCACGGCGGATCGGCGCCTACATGGAAGCGGCATTGACGAGCCTGGTCGTGGCGTTGGAGTGTGCGGCTGGAACGTCATTGTCTGATTTGACGATCTTGCCAGCGCAGGAGCGTGATCGGTTGCTGGTGACATTCAACGCCACCGAGATCGACTATCCGCAGCAGCAGACGATTCATGGCCTGTTCGAAGAACAGGTC
>NZ_JACNDD010000285.1:0-2509 GCF_017351395.1 Pseudomonas sp. FW305-28 | reverse complement strand
TTCACAGGGTGAAACGGGAAACCGGTGAATCGTGTGCTTTACTCCAAAGCCACGTCAGTCCGGTGCTGCCCCCGCAACGGTAAGCGAGCGAAGCGTCTGAACCACTGTGTCTGCCCTGCTACAAGGGCGCATGGGAAGGTGATGCTTGCAGGCAAGGCCCAGCCCCTGCCCCTCGCGAGCCCGGAGACCGGCCCATGACTCAAGCATCAACAAACCCGCGGCGGGCGGGCGCTGTTCGAACCTTGGCGATCTTTCGCCCGGGGTCTCATTGCGCTCGCATCCCCACGGAACAAAAACAGAGGGAAGCGCCATGTCGACCATCAGCAGCACCGCCCGCACCGCCAGCAGCACCACCACCCTGAGCCAACGCCTGAGCGCCGCGATCCTGGCTTCGATCCTGGGCGCGGGGCTGGTCTATTTCGCCGGTTTCTCCCACATCGAAGCGGTGCACAACGCCGCCCACGATACCCGCCACAGCGCCGCCTTCCCCTGCCATTGAGAACTGACGACATGATCAAGCGTATCGCGCAGACCGCCGGTTTCAGCGGCTTGCTGGCCGCCCTGCTGCTGACCCTGTTGCAGAGTTTCTGGGTATCGCCGCTGATTCTCCAGGCGGAAACCTTCGAGAAGGCCCCGGCGACCGAGGTCCATGAGCACACCGACGGTGTGGCCCACACCCATGATGCCGAGGCCTGGGAACCGGAAGATGGCTGGCAGCGCGTGCTGTCCACCACCGGCGGCAACCTGGTGGTCGCCGTGGGTTTTGCCCTGATGCTAGCGGGCCTGTACACCTTGCGCACACCGACTCGCACCTCCCAGGGTCTGCTCTGGGGCCTGGCCGGTTATGCCACTTTCGTCCTGGCACCCACCCTCGGCCTGCCCCCGGAATTGCCCGGCACCGCAGCGGCCGACCTGGCCCAGCGGCAGATGTGGTGGATCGGCACCGCGGCCTCGACGGCGGTGGGCATTGCCCTGATTGCCTTCGGCCGGCATTGGCTGCTCAAGCTGCTGGGCGTGGCGACGTTGCTGGTGCCCCACGTTATCGGTGCGCCGCAGCCCGAAGTCCACTCGATGCTGGCGCCCGAAGCGCTGGAAAGCCAGTTCAAGATCGCCTCGCAGGTGACCAACGTCGCCTTCTGGCTGGCCCTGGGCCTGATCAGCGCCTGGCTGTTTCGCCGTGACGGCCAAGCCCACCACGACGCATGAGCACCGGGTCGATCCTGGTGATCGGCTTGGGCTGCCAGCGCGGATGCCCCGCCAGCACGCTGCGGGCCTTGCTCGAACAGACGTTGCTGGCCCACGGCATCGAACTTCACCAGGTACGGGCCCTGGCCAGTATCGACCTCAAGCGTGACGAGCCCGGGCTGCTGGAGCTGGCCGGGCAACTGGCCTTGCCGCTGACCTGCTTCAGTGCCGAACAGTTGGCCGGTTACGAGCGGCGGCTCAGCCATCGTTCCGAGATCGCCTTCGCGCAAACCGGTTGCTACGGCATCGCCGAAAGCGCCGCCCTGGCCTTGGCCGATCAATTGGGCACGACGCCCGCAACCCTGCTGATTCCCCGTCAAACAGGCCCCATGAGCACGTTGGCATTGGCGGTCGTGGCGTAAATCCCGATAATCGCCGCCCAGGATCATGAGCGATCTTCATCTGGGCGACGCTCACCCACCTTTCACAGGAGCCGGTCATGACCGTGTACTTCATCGGCGCCGGCCCCGGCGACCCGGACCTCATCACGGTCAAAGGCCAGCGACTGATCCGCCAGTGCGCGGTGATCATCTACGCCGGCTCGCTGGTGCCAACCGCCGTCCTCGAAGGCCATTGTGCCGAACAGGTGATCAACAGCGCCGAGCTGCATCTGGAACAGATCATCGAATTGATCAGCAGCGCCCATCTCAAGGGCCAGGACGTGGCCCGGGTGCACTCCGGCGACCCGAGCCTGTACGGCGCCATCGGCGAACAGATTCGTTGCCTGCGGGAACTGGACATCCCTTTCGAAATCATCCCGGGCGTGACCGCGACCTCAGCCTGCGCCGCCCTGCTGGGTGCCGAACTGACCTTGCCGGACATCTCCCAGAGCCTGATCCTCACCCGTTACGCCGATAAATCCCCGATGCCCGCTGGGGAAGAACTGGGCAACCTGGCACAGCACGGGACGACCATGGCGATTCACCTGGGGGTCAATCACCTGGATAAGATCGTCGACGAACTGCGGCCCCACTACGGCGCGGATTGCCCGATTGCGGTGATCCACCGGGCGACATGGCCGGATCAGGACTGGGTGCTGGGGACGCTGGCAGATATTGCCGAAAAGGTGCAAGCCAAGGGTTTCCGCCGAACGGCGCTGATCCTGGTGGGGCGTGTGCTGGGCAATGACGTGTTCAGCGAATCGTCGCTGTACCGCGCCGGACATGCGCATCTCTACCGGCCCTGACTCGCCAGAGAATCCACCTGGATCCCCCTATAGGGGCGAACCAGTGGGAGCAAGGCTTGCCCGCGAAGGCGTCGCCTC
>NZ_JACNDD010000284.1:0-2533 GCF_017351395.1 Pseudomonas sp. FW305-28 | reverse complement strand
GCCTGCTCGCGATGGCGTCGGTACATCCAACCTCTATGGTGACTGATTCACCGCTATCGCGAGCAAGCTCGCTCCCACAGGGATTGTCGGCGAATGATCGAGCGCGCCAATACGCCACTGTTCCCGTCGGGCGGCGATGCAGGCAAGATGAAGGCCTGCAAGTCAGAACACAGGAAGCTGATCGTGACCGAAGCGTTTATTGTCGTTCAAACCGCCGAACAAGCCGTGGATCGTCTAGCGGCCCTGCACGAGCGTGCGACCACCGCGCTGAACCAGGCGCTGATGCGTTATCTCAAGGACCGCATCGAGCCGGATGCCGAGCAGCGTGCATTGTTTCGCTATCCCGCCTTGCGCCTGACCTATCACTGCCACGGCGAAGTCCCGCAAACCACGCGGGCCTATGCCAAGGTCCAGTTGCCCGGCACCTACAGCGTCACCGTCACCCATCCCGCCGCGTTCCGTAAATACCTGCTGGAACAGCTGGTCCCGCTGATGCACGACTTTACCGTCACCGTGGAAGTGGGCGTCAGCGAGCAGAACATCCCCTATCCGTACGTGGTGGAGCAGGGTGACGAACTGGCCGGCTCCGGTGTGACCGCCGCCGTACTGGCGCGGGTATTCCCCAGCACCGACCTGTCGGCCGCCACCGATGGCATCGCCGACGGCCTCTACGACTGGGAAAACACCGACCCGCTGCCCCTGGCGCTGTTCGATGCCGCGCGGGTGGACTTTTCCCTGCGCCGGCTGGTGCATTACACCGGCAGCGACTGGCGTCATGTGCAGCCGTGGATCCTGCTGACCAACTATCACCGCTATGTCGACCAGTTCATCGTCCATGGCCTGGAGCAGTTGCGCAGCGACCCGCGCTTTGTGCGCATGGTCCTGCCGGGCAACGTGATCATCGACAAGAACATGGATCATGGCGAAGCGTCGGCCATCGCTGCCGGTGTGGTCTGGCACCGTTACCAGATGCCGGCTTATCACCTGCAGACCAACGACGGCCATGGCGTGACCCTGGTGAATATCGGTGTCGGCCCGTCCAACGCCAAGAACATCACCGACCACCTGGCCGTGCTGCGCCCGCATTGCTGGCTGATGATCGGCCACTGCGGTGGGCTGCGGCAGTCCCAGACCATCGGTGACTACGTGTTGGCCCACGCCTACATGCGTCGCGATGGCATTCTCGACCGGGTAGTGCCGCCGAACATTCCGATTCCAGCCCTGGCCGAAGTGCAGATGGCGCTTCAGCAGGCGGCGGCGAACATCACCGGCGAGAAGGGCGACGAGCTGAAAAAGCGCCTGCGCACCGGCACCGTGCTGACTTACGACGATCGCAACTGGGAACTGCGCTGGGCCCAGGAACGTCCGCTGATCAACCTGTCTCGCGCCGTGGCGGTGGACATGGAAAGCGGCACCATCGCCGCCCAGGGTTATCGTCTGCGGGTGCCCTATGGCACGTTGCTGTGTGTCTCGGACAAACCGCTGCACAGCGAGATCAAGCTGCCGGGCTCGGCCAACGCGTTCTATGAGCGAGCGGTCAACCAGCACCTGAAGATCGGCATCGAGGCGCTGGACCTGTTGCGCACCGAACTCAACTCGTTGCATTCGCGCAAACTGCGCAGCTTCGACGAGCCGCCGTTCCGCTGATCGGATGGTGGTCATTTAACGGTCGGGCCACTAGCATGGTCGGCCCCGACCGTTAGATGTTGTATTCGCCATGCCCCGTCCTCCACGCCCTGCCTCCCGTCGCCCTGGCGCGAAGCTTCCCGCCGCTGCGCCGCGCCGTGTGGCCAAGGCTCCGCCGGCCGAGCCAAAGCTGATCCTGTTCAACAAACCCTTCGACGTGCTGACGCAATTCAGCGACGGTGAGGGGCGGGCGACGCTCAAGAATTTTATCGACGTACCGGGCATCTACCCGGCCGGGCGGCTGGATCGCGACAGCGAAGGTTTGCTGTTGCTGACCAACGATGGGCAATTGCAGGCGCGTATTGCCGACCCCAAGCACAAGCTGGCCAAGACCTATTGGGTGCAGGTGGAAGGCGAACCGAATGCCGAACAGTTGCAGCGTTTGCGCGATGGGGTGGAATTGAACGACGGCATGACCTTGCCAGCCGAGGCGCGCCAGTTGGACGAGCCGCAGTTATGGCCGCGCAACCCGCCGGTGCGTTTTCGTAAAAGCGTGCCCACGAGCTGGCTGGAGCTGGTGATCCGCGAAGGGCGCAACCGCCAGGTACGGC
Organism: Pseudomonas sp. FW305-28; assembly: GCF_017351395.1. Lineage (NCBI taxonomy): Bacteria > Pseudomonadati > Pseudomonadota > Gammaproteobacteria > Pseudomonadales > Pseudomonadaceae > Pseudomonas > Pseudomonas sp. FW305-28. The sequence goes on along the minus strand of NZ_JACNDD010000284.1, from coordinate 296 downwards.
GCATGACCGCCGCGGTAGGCTTGCCGACACTGCGCCTGGTGAGGGTCAGGATCGGCGACTGGACGATCGAAGGGCTCGATCAGGGCCAGTGGAAAGAAGTGCCGGCGCGCTTATAACGCGCCTGATTCGATCAGGCCGATCACTACGCTCTTGATGATGAACGCGGCCACGCCGAGGCCCAACACGAAAAACAGGATGAACGAGCCGAAGCGTCCGGCCTTGGACTTCTTCGCCAGGTCCCAGACGATGAAGCCCATGAAAATGATCAGGATGCTGACCAGGCCGGTCATCATCCA
>NZ_JACNDD010000283.1:0-2574 GCF_017351395.1 Pseudomonas sp. FW305-28 | reverse complement strand
TTCAACACCCTGTTTATTACGCTGTATAAGGGCCACCTGTGGCGAGGGAGCAAGCGCCCTCGCCACAATGGTTTCTCTAGCGGGAAATGATCCCGTGGTCGATCGCGTATTTCACCAGGGCCGCGGGCTTGTCGATGTTCAGCTTGCGGCGGATGCTCAGGCGATGGGTTTCGACGGTGCGTACGCTGATGTCCAGTTCACGGGCCATTTCCTTGTTGTTCAGGCCCTGGACCATTTTGTACAGCACCTGGCTTTCCCGTGGCGTCAGCTCGTTGTCGGTGTGTGGGTCGGTGGCGAGCCGCTGGGCGATCTCGGCACTGTAGAAGGTGCCGCCGCTGATGATGGCTTCGATGGCCGCGATGATCTCCCGCGATGGCGCGTTCTTGAGCACGTAGCCGCTGGCGCCGGAACGCACGGACTCGCTCACGTACTCATAATTGTCGTACATGCTGAGGATCAGGATCTTGAGGCTGGGGTATTGCTTGCCCAGCAGCCGGGTCAGCTCGAGCCCGTTCTTATCCTTGAGGCCGATGTCCATCAGCAGCAGGTCCGGTTGGCAGCGACCGACCATTTCGATCGCTTGCGCACCGTTCTCGGCTTCACCCACCACATCCAGTTGCGGCATCACTGACAGCAGGGCCCTGATGCCGTCGCGGACCAGGGAATGGTCATCGACCAGTGCGACGCGAATCACGGGAGGCAGGTTCATCGACGAGTGCTCTTGTTGGCGTGGGCGTGCATCAGTTTTCCGTGACCGAGAGGTTCATGGGCAGCAGGATGTCCAGTTCGCTGCGGCCCGGTACGGACGTCACTTCCAGGCGTCCGCCGAAATGCTCGACCCGTTCGCGGATATTACGCAGGCCGATGCCGGCATGGCCGCGTTCCACTTGCGGGACGTTGAACCCCATCCCGTCGTCGACCACCGTCAGTCGCAAGGACTGGCTGGAACCGAACAGGGTAATGCCGACGCTTTTCGCCCCGGCATGGCGCTCGATATTGGTCAGGGCTTCCTGGGCAATGCGAAACAGCGAGACAGGGGCGCCATTTTCGAGGCGGCAATCGAATTCGTTGCTTCGATAGGACACTTCCAGCCCGCTGCGCTGCTGGAATTCGGTGGCGAGCTGGCCGATGGCGGCGGGCAGGCCCAAGGTGTCGAGCAGGGACGAGCGCAAGTCGTGGGAGATATTACGGATCTCGCCGATGGCTTCGCCGAGCCGGTCAGTGGCGTTCTTCAGGATGCCCAGGCCGTTTTCCTGGCCATTCTCCAACACGTGGCTGGCCAGCTCGAACTGGAATTTTATCGACACCAGCAGTTGGCTGATGCCGTCATGCAGCTCGCGCGAAACCCGCGAGCGTTCTTCTTCCTGCAAGCTGACGATGCGCTGGTTCAAGCGCTGCAGTTTTTTGTCGGCCAGGCGATGTTCGCTGACATTGAGGGTCATGCCGCCGGCAAACACCAACAGGACCGCCACCAACGCGATCGCGGCGATGGCTTGCATGGTGGTGTGGATGCCATGGGCGACCTCGTCACGGGCCTGCTGGGTGGCGCGCTCGACATCTTCCAGGTAAATCCCGGTGCCGAGCATCCAGCCCCATTTGTCCAGCATCACGACATAGGCCAGCTTGTCGGTCACCTGGCCGGAGGAGGGCTTGTTCCAGGCATAGCGCTGGAACCCTTCGCCTGACTCGGCGCTTTTGATCAGCGCCTGGATGACCGGCAGGCCGTGGGGGTCCTTCATGTCCCAGAGGTATTGCCCCACCAACTCCGACTGGCGGGCATGCATGAGGCTGCGGCCCTGGCGGTCGTAGACGAAGAAGTAACCGTTGATGCCGAAGCTGAGTTTGCGCAGTTCTTCCAGGACCTGCTGTTGCGCCCGCGCGTCTCCCTGGCCGTTGTCATACAGCGGGGCGATCAGGCTCTGCGCCATCTCGACATAGTTCTTCAACTCGGCGCGCTTGCTCGCCAGGATGCTGTCTTCGATCAGTTGTGCCTGTTGATCGCCCAACTGGCGGTTGAGCGAGATCACCAGGGCGCAGATGACGGCGATGGCCAGGACCAGCGGCAAAATCCCGAGGGCGACGATTTTGTGTTTGAGCAGCATCTGTACTCCTGTCCGGGCTCGGCGGGGAGGCGAATGGCGGCATCATATGCCAAACCCATGGGTGAGGCATAAAACCTGTGGGAGCGAGCTTGCTCGCGATGACGTCGGATCAGCCAGAGGGGATGTCGCCTGACACAATGCCATCGCGAGCAAGCTCGCTCCCACAGGGGATGGGTGTCTACGTAGAACTACGTAGATGGCCTGTACGTAGTACTGCGCATTTATTTATTGACGACTTGCAGGGATATTGGGCCGGCTCCGAATAGCCGGGGCACACTATAAAAACAATCGCCGCAATCCACTGGATATCGGCAGGAGACACGCAATGACAACCCGTCTGGTTAAACACCTCGCCTGGTTTGCCGTGGCTGTTCTGGGAGCTTGTGCGTTGAGTGTCGTGGCCTTGCGCCGCGGCGAACCCATCAACGCCCTCTGGATCGTCGTCGCCGCCGTGGCCATCTACCTGGTCGCT
>NZ_JACNDD010000282.1:0-2600 GCF_017351395.1 Pseudomonas sp. FW305-28 | reverse complement strand
TTACTTCAGGCGACACTTCCTCTTGCATGCAGGGACTGGACACCCCCCCAACTCTGTCCCATGATTTGCCCCGCAAAACCACCCCACGAGAGATCCCATCATGAGCAAAAAGCCATCCAGGCATGGCCCCAACAAGGCCAAGTCCATCGTCGCCCAGCCCCTGTTCCGCAGCCGCCAGGAACGACCCGCCAAGGGCAAAGGCAGCTACCGCCGCGAAGCCTTCCAGTCTGACAACTGGGAGGCTTCTTGCTTTCTGGCCGCTTGAAACACTCGGACAAGCCCTACGCCCCTTTCGCATGTTAAGGTCAGCACCTGATTTGTATTTCTGGACCCGTGCATGCCCTTCTGTCTTTCCCATCGTTGGCCACTGCGCCAAATGATTGTTGCCGCAAGCGTTGTCCTGCTTGTCGCCTGCGCCGAAAAACCTACCGCCGCCGACGCCCAACCGCTCCAGACCGTTCCCGCCGTGACCGCTCCGGCCATCGTGCCGCCCGTGGTGCCCACCGGCGATGACCTGGCCATTGCCCCCACCCAGACCTTCGCTGAATGGCAGGCCGGGTTTCGCAGGGAAGCCCTGGCCGCCGGGATCCGCGCCGATTTGTTCGACCGTGCGTTTATCGGCGTCAGCCCGGACATGAGCGTGATCAAGGCCGACCGCAGCCAGCCGGAATTCACCCGCCCCGTGTGGGAATACCTCGATGGCGCGCTGTCGCCACTGCGGGTCAACAAAGGCAAGAGCCTGATCCAGCAGAACGCCCAGGTCCTGCAAAGCATCGAACAGCGTTATGGCGTCGATCGCGAAGCGCTGGTGGCGGTGTGGGGCATGGAGAGCAACTTTGGCCAGTTCCAGGGCAGCAAGTCGGTGATCAACTCCCTGGCAACCCTGGCCTACGAAGGACGACGCCCGGGCTTCGCCCATGCGCAATTGATCGCCGCGCTGCAAATCCTGCAACAGGGCGATATCACACCGGAAAAAATGCTCGGTTCCTGGGCCGGCGCCATGGGCCAGACCCAGTTCATTCCCACCACGTATAACACCCACGCGGTGGATTTCGATGGCGACGGTCGCCGCGACATCTGGGGCAGCTCCACCGATGCCTTGGCTTCGACTGCGCACTACCTGCAAAGCTCCGGCTGGCAACGTGGCCAGCCGTGGGGGTTCGAGGTCAATCTCGCCGAGGGCTTCGACTACACCCTGGCCGATGGCACGATCCGCAAGCCCGTCTCCGAATGGATTCGGCTGGGCGTTTCAGAATATGGCGGCTTGCCGATCACCCCGGATGACAAGCAGCTATCGGCGTCCCTGCTCCTGCCAGCCGGCCATCGCGGCCCGGCGTTCCTGATCTTCGATAACTTCCGTGCCATCCTCAAGTACAACAACTCGTCGTCCTATGCCTTGGCGGTCGGGCTGTTGTCAAAGCGCTTCACCGACGGCGGGCTGGTCTACGGCCAGTGGCCCAAGGAAGACCTGCCCCTGAGCCGCAGCGAACGCATCGAATTGCAAACCCTGCTGGGCAAGCACAACTACGACGCGGGCAACCCCGACGGCATCATCGGCGCCAACACCCGCAAGGCCATCCGCAGCGCCCAGCAGTCGTTCGGCTGGCCGGCGGATGGGTATCCGACGCAGCAGTTGCTGGAGGCGTTGCGTAACCGCTGATTCGCCTTATTGGCGAGTGCCGCCATCGCGAGCCAGCTCGCTCCCACAGGTGTTCCAATCAACCTGTGGGAGCGAGCCGTGGGAGCAAAGCTTGCTCGCGATGGCTGACTCCCAGGCGCTACATGACTAACGACTGACCACCACGTCCTGCTCCAACACCAACCTCTTCTCCCCCGCATCCAACGTCACCAACGCCCCCATGGGCAAGGTCAGGTTCGGATCGCAATGCCCGCTGCGCCAGCCGGACAGCACCGGAATGCGCAATGGCGCGAAGGTCTGCTTGAGCAGCCCGTTCAACGCCTCGACATCGACCCCGGCCACGTCCCCCACCAACACGCCGCGCAGCTGCGCCAACGTGCCGGCCAGGCGCAGTTGGGTCAGCAGTCGGTCGATGCGATACAGCGGCTCGTTGACGTCTTCGATGAACAGGATCACCCCTTCGGCGTCGATCTGATAAGGCGTGCCCATGGTCGCGGCAATGATCGACAGGTTGCCGCCCAGCAGACGTCCGTGGGCGATGCCTGGCTCGACGGTAGTCAATGGGTAGGCCGCAGGGTGGTTCAGTTCGCTGCCGGCCTTCAACTGTCCCCGCAGCAGGCTGAAAAACGAGGTGACGGTTGGGGGGTCCTTGTCGCCCAGCAGATCGGCGTTGAGCAGCGGGCCGTGGAAGGTCACGAAGCCTGCGTAACGGCTGATGGCCAGGTGCAGGGCGGTGATGTCGCTGTAGCCTACGAATGGCTTGGGGTTGCGTCGCAGGAGGTCGAAGTCGATGCGATCCAGCAGGCGTGGTGTGCCGTAGCCGCCCCGTAGGCAGATGATGGCTTTGACTTCTGGGTCGGCGAAGGCGGCGTGCAGGTCGTTGAGGCGTATTTCGTCGCTGCCGGCGAGGTAGCCGTTCTTTTCGTAGACGCCTGGGAAGATTCGCAGCTCATGACCTCGG